>JBNGDQ010000020.1:0-16199 GCA_049975285.1 Thermoplasmatota archaeon | reverse complement strand
TCGCTGTGATGACGCAGACATGGTCATCGTCACCATGGGCGCGCTTGGCGCTGAAGCCCATCGGGCGGTCGATGAACTCCGCGATACTGGTATCTCGGCTGGACTCGCCCGGGTCCGCGTGTTCCGCCCGTTTCCCCGCGAGGTATTGCAGCGCATCGCTGATCAGGCAGCGCTGGTCATCATAGACCGGAATATCTCCGTCGGCCTGGATGGCGTGCTCGCCACCGAGATACGCGGCACCATTGAGGGTGACATGCATTCCTTCGTGGCTGGACTCGGCGGTAGAGACGTGACCCATGAGGACATCATGCGGATGTATGAGTTGGCTGAGCAGGGAAAAGAAGGCTGGTATTCAGTGGAGGTGCAATAATGGCATTGAAGGATTTACCGAAAGAGGAATACGTGCTTGAGGGAAACGCGGCCTGCCCGGGCTGCCCCATTACGGTGGCCCTGCGGACGGTGCTCAAGGCCCTCGGCAAAAAGACGATATTTACAATTCCGGCCTGCTGCAGCGCGGTCATCCAGTCGCTCTACCCGAAGACGTCGTTCAGTATCCCTACCATGAACATCGCCTTTGAAGCCGCGGCTGCATCTGCGTCAGGTATCGCTGCAGCGCTCGCCGCTCAGGGACGGGAGGACGAGATGGTGGTGGCCTGGGCTGGCGACGGTGGCACCTATGACATTGGGTTGCAGGCCCTAAGCGGTGCGCTGGAGCGGGGCACAAATTTCTTGTATGTCTGCTACAACAACCAGATGTACTCGAACACGGGTATCCAGCGGAGTGGCGCGACGCCCTATGGGGCGTGGACGACGACGACCTGGGCTGGCAAGAAGGAACGACAGAAGAACATGGGGGAAATCGTGATGGCGCACGAGATTCCCTACGCGGCGACGGCCTCCATCGCCTACATCGAGGACTTGTATCAAAAAGCAAAGAAGGCCCGGAGCATCGAGGGACCCAAGTATCTGGAGATTTTGACGCCCTGCCCGCCCGGCTGGCGCTTCGATATGAGCCGGACGGTGGAGGTATCCCGGCTGGCCGTGGAGACTGGCTTCTGGCTGCTCTATGAGTTCGAGAACGGCTCCCTGACGTTTAATCCACCCACCCGGCAGATTATCGAGGGCGACCGGGAGCCCAAGCCGGTGGAGGACTGGCTCCGTCTGCAGGGACGATTCCGTAATCTCACTGACAGCGACGTGGACAAAATCAAGGAAGGATTGCAGGAGCGCTGGGCGTTTTACCGGAAAAAAGCTGAGTTGTTTGGCTAGATGCGCTTGAATCCCCGGTCCATGAATCGCCGGAGGGTGCCTGCCATGGAGCGGAGCGGCCGCCTGAGCGACGTGGTTCCATCTGGTGTGGTCTCTCCGGTTTTGATGCATGAGAGCAGATCGTCGACTGTCTCAGCGTTGGCAATCGTGTAGCCGGTGCCGGCTTCCCAGAGTTGATGTGCATCGCTTCCGCCTGTTGTGGGCAGCCCGTGACGGGCGGCCAGCGTGGCTGCCTGCTCGTTTTGCCGGGGGAAATTTCGTCCGTTGAATGTCTCTACGGCGTCCACGTCCAGCCCTGTGATGGTCGATATAGACGGAGATGAGCGTCGGAAGGGATGCGGTATGACGGCGAGGCCTCCCTGGGCATGTATTTCCTCTATGGCCGTTGCGGGATCGCGGCTGCGGATTTCGTCTGTAATACCAAGTCCGAGGAGGTGCCCCTGCGTGGTCGATACCTCGATACCGGGGATGATGAGAAAGTCATGGATGTCGTAGGATTTCAGGGCGCCAGCAGCGGTGTCGTGGTCGGTGATGGCCATGCCGGCGAAGCCCTGTTTTCTGAGGTGTCGGGCCATCTCGACGGGCGGGATGAGTCCGTCTGGAGAATAATGCGTGTGGACGTGGAGGTCATACCGCATTGGGAAAAGAATGAGGTAGCGGTATTTAAGAGCCGTTGTCGTCGGCGGAGCGAACCACGGACAGGATGGCAGGCTGTCCCTCAAACGTGATGGGCTGGGAGGATGCCTCTATCTTCCGTTTTTCTCCATCCTTGGTTATCACGCTGTACTGCTGGATGGGAGAGATGTCTTCGCCTTCGAGTCGTTTGCGTTCGTTTTCTGCGGCTTTCTTTTGGCTTTCCGGGGCGAATATGTCCATCATGTCCATGCCTTCGAGTTCTTCGGGGGTGTAGCCGGAGACGTGGCATTTTCCGGAGGCGTAGCGTATTCGGCCGTTCTGGATGATAATAATAGAATCGTAGACCTGGGTGAGGATGGTGGAGAAGAGGCTGTGCTCTTTCTTGAGTCGGTCTTCCGCCATCTTTCGCACCGTGATATCCTTGCCGGTGCCGACGTACCGGGTGACGCCGTCATCAGTGGTGATGGTACCCACGCTGAGGAGGAAGTCAAGCACTTTTCCATCCCGGCGTTTCAGGCTAACGTCTTTGTCGCGGACGATGTCCTGCTGGGCCTGGGTCATTACTTCGTTGAGCTGTCCCTGGTTGGCAAACAGGATGGAGACATCTTTTCCCAGCAGGTCGTCCTTCTCGTTGTAGCCGAGCTGATCGATGAGCTGCTGGTTGCAGTTGAGGATGCCTCCATCTGCTGCGACGATGAATGAGGGGTCGCTGCAGGTTTCAAATATACGTCGGTATTCTCCTCCCTCGACGGTGGAAACGATGTCTACTTTTCGGAGGAGCCCTTCGAGGTCGACGCGCTGCAAAAATGCTTCCCGGCGTTCATTCCGGATGTTTGCTACGTGGATGCGGATGGCTTCCTTGCAGAATTCGGCGATGCTGGAGTAGCCGAGACGGGGGTCTTCTTTCACGTTTTTCCGTAATTCGTCGTGGAGTTCCTTGGGAACAGAGATGGTACTGTATTTCGACATATTTGTTACGTACACATAATGTAATTTTATATATAAAATTTGTTGTATTTATAGCACAATTTTGTGCTACCAGCACAACGTAATCGGGTGGTTATTGCCGGCCGATCTAATGAATCGGCGTCCCGGCCGCCACATCCCGATCCGGGCAAATAACATCTTGCTCGTCCCGCAGCTCATGCCCGCCGCAGGCTGCCACGCCATGCTCGTTGATCTCAAGTGAGAGTTCCTCCAGCAATGTGATGTCAACTTCGTCAGCCGGAGCCGACTCCACACCAGCCGGAACGACCTGACTCCCGGGCTCCCCCTGGGCTGTCAAGACAGATGGCTCTCCATCATCAGCCGCCAGCAGCATGCCCTGAGAGCGGACACCCCGGATGACCGCCGGTTTCAGGTTGACCACCACCACGATGCGGCGACCCTCCAGCTCGCCGCTGTCATACCACGGCCGGATACCCGCCACGATGCGCCGCGCGCCCAGCTCTCCGACATCCAGATCGAGCACGTAGAGCCGGTCGGCATCCGGATGCTCCCGCACCCGGGTTATCTCCGCCACCCGCAGGTCAAGCTTCCCGCAGTCATCAGCTGCGCCGTCATCTCCCTTCTCATCCGACACCAGGTCATCCACGTCGATAGTGTCAAACAGCGGCGTCGGCGTCTCAAGCGAAGCATCAGTGATATCCTCCCCGGCGGCATCCCAGTGCTGCTCTGCAACCCGGCCGGGCTGCCCGAGCATCTCCCAGATACGCTGCGCCGCGTGCGGTAGATACGGCGTCGCATAGATGGCCAGGGCCCTGACAAGCCGAAGGGAGACATGTAGCACCGTGCCGCATCGCTCCCGTTGCTCCTTGACGAGATTCCATGGTTCCTGCTCGTTGAGGTACTGGTTGCCGCGCTGCGCCAGCCCGATGAGCTCCTTCATGCCCTGCTTGAGTCGAACCTTCTCGATGGCCTCGCTGATAGCCGAGCCCTGCTCCTCGATGGCCTCGAGCAATGCCTCATCGTCGGCGGTGAGCTCGCCCTGCATGGGTATCTCCCCAAAGTGCTTGGCGGTGAAGGTCAGCACGCGATGGACGAAGTTGCCGAAGGTGCCGACCAGCTCATTGTTGGTCTTCGCCTCGAAGTCCCGCCAGTTCCAGTCGGTGTCATGTTTCTCCGGCATATTGATGGAGAGATAGTAACGGATGGCGTCAGGAGCGAAGCGCTCGAGCACGTCGGGAATCCAGACCCCGATGCCCTTCGACTTGGAGAACTGCTCCCCGGAAAACGTCAGGTATTCGTTGGCGGGTACGTCGTAGGGCAACGCCAGGTCGCCGTGCGCCAGCAGCATGGCCGGCCAGATAATCGTATGGAAGGGAATGTTGTCCTTCGCCAGGAAATAGTAGTGCCGGGCATCTGACTGCCACCAGTCCCGCCACGCTTCAGGTGTGCCCCGCTGCTCTGCCCACTCCTGGCTGGCGGTCAGGTAGCCCATCACGGCCTCAAACCAGACGTAGAGCCGCTTGTTCTCGTAGCCATCCAGCGGCACGGGGACACCCCACTCGAGATCCCGGGTCACCGCCCGGTCCTCCAGGCCCTCCTGTATCCAGTTCCGTGTGAACGTGATGACATTGCTCCGCCAGAAGTCCTTATCCGCAAGCCAGTCAAGCAGATCCTCCTGGAAGGCGGATAGCTCGAAGAACAAATGCTCCGTCTCCTGCATCACGGGCGGCTCACCGCAGAGCTTACAGCGCGGGTCAACGAGCTCGCCGGCCTCCAGCGTCTTGCCGCAGCTGTCGCACTGGTCACCCCGGGCCGTTCCGCCGCAGTAGGGACAGGTGCCCTCCACGTACCGATCCGGCAGGAAGCGCCCGCAGCTCTCACAGTAGGGAGACTCCATCGTCTCCGGGTAGATGTACCCGTTCTCGTGCAGCCGGAGGAAGAAATCCTGTGCCGCCTGTTTATGGAAGCTGTTGCTGGTCCGGGTGAAGTTCTCCAGCTCGATGCCCAGCGCCGCGATGTTGTCCACGTGCTGCCGGTTGTAGCGGTCGGCGATGTCCCGCGGGGTGACGCCTTCCTTCTCGGCTTTCAGCAGTATGGGGGTGCCATGCTCGTCGCTGCCGGAGACCATCAGCACGTCGTTGCCCTGCATCCGGTGGTAGCGGCCGAAGATATCAGCCGGCAGCAGGCATCCGACGACGGTGCCTAGGTGGAGCGGTCCGTTGGCGTAGGGCCAGGCGACCCCGATGAATATGCGCTTGCTATCTGCTTCCCGGTTACTCATTGTAGCCCAATGCAGGGATAAAACAGGGACGTTATTTAGCATTTACTCATACGGCGAGGCGCCGGGGCGATGCGGTCGATGCCGTAAGGTTTTAATAGGATGGCTGTATAGTGAGACGGAATTAGTGCATCATGTTCATACCTTTACTCCTTTACCCCCCACGTCGTGGGAGCACCCGCAACCCGCATGGTGTACTAATTGTAAGGAAGTGATACCAATGTCTATGGATCCATCATCAGCAAAATATCTAATTAAAGCACAAATAAAGGTAGACGGAGCCGTTGAAAAATCAGACGTCATCGGCGCCATCTTTGGACAAACAGAGGGCCTCATCGGCGAGGACCTGGACCTGCGCGACCTGCAAAAGTCAGCGCGGATCGGACGCATCGAGGTGGACATCCACCAGAAGAAGGGCAAAAGCGAGGGAACCCTCGAGTTGACCTCTGCCCTGGAAAAAGTGGAGACCGCCATCATCGCCGCGGCCATTGAATCAGTGGACCGCATTGGTCCCTGCACGGCTGAGGTCTCCATCGACCAGGTCGAAGACGTCCGGGTCTCCAAGCGGAAACAGGTCATCGAGCGGGCCAAGGAAATCGTGACCAGCATCATCAGCGAGAGCAAAGAAGAGATAGAGGACATGGCTGAGACCATCCGGCAGTCCGTACAGGTCGAAGAAATCGAGTACTACGGCAAGGAGCATCTCCCGGCTGGACCGCACGTCGGCAAAAGCGACGCGGTCATCATCGTCGAGGGCCGCAACGACGTCCTCAACCTGCTGAAACACGGCATCAAAAACGCTATCTCCGTCGAGGGCACGAGTATCCCCAATGCCATCGTCACGCTGTGCAACGAGAAAATCGCCACGGCATTCGTCGACGGCGACCGCGGCGGCAAGCTCATCCTGAAGGAGCTGCTGCAGGTAGCCGACATCGATTTCGTGGCCCAGGCGCCAAAGACCCGGGAGGTCGAGGAGCTCCCCTACAAGCTCATCATGAAATCCCTGAAGAACAAGATTCCCGTCGAACAATATATGGAGACGCATGGCATGACGAAACCCGACACCGGCGGCAACGACAAAGACAAAGAAGATAAAGGCGGCAACGGCGACAAGAAAAAAGAAGCCAAAAAGAAGTCCGGGAAGAAGCTCAACCAGGAACAGCAGCTCTACAAAGAGATCCTTGATGCTGTCAAGGAAAACAATGAAGCGAAACTCCTCGACAGCAACGGGAAGGAAATCGAGACCGTCGACGTCGGCAATCTCGTGGATACACTCTCCAACAAGAAAGCCCACACGGTCATCTTCGACGGTATCATCACGCAGCGACTCGTCGACATCGCCGCCGACAACAACGTGGACACCCTCGTCGGCCGACGCAAGGGAGAGCTCTCCAAAGTGCCAAAGTCCCTGAGCATTCTGACCGAGGATACGCTGAGCTGAGCGCGGCAGATGAATCCGGCCGGCTTTGTCTACGTGTACACCGGCGACGGGCAGGGAAAGACCACGGCAGCCCTGGGCCTCGCACTACGGGCGGCCGGTCACGGTAAACCCGTTGCCATCATCCAGTTTCTCAAAAAGGGCGACTATGGTGAAGCAAAACATCCCATGTTGCATGTCGAGCAGTACGGGAGACGCGACTTCGTCGTGGAGCCCACGGGACTCGACCGAGTCCTGGCCGAGCAGGCACTCCAGGCGGCAGAGCAGGCATTGAAGCAGCGACCTTTTTTGCTCGTGCTGGACGAGGTCAACGTGGCTGTATCCCTGGGGCTGATCACCATTGAGGAAGTCATCAGACTCCTCGAAAAACGAGGGCCCACGCATGTCGTCCTGACCGGGCGCAACGCGCCGCAGGCATTCATCGAGCTGGCCGACATCGCTACGCGCATGGAGAAGATAAAACACCGCTACGACGAGGGCGGCGAAGCACGCAAGGGCCTCGAATACTGACTACAGCATCTCGGCGACGCCATCGACAACGTCCACCTGCTCCTCGAATCGCTCTACAGCTTCATCCATTTTTTGCTTGGCGCCGTCGTTGAATATCACGCCGTCGGGCGCTTTTATCTTTCCCTTGATGGATGCCTCCGGGGAAAGCTCTGCTGCCCCTGCGTCGATGCCCCCGGCGATGTAGGCTGTGCCGACGTGGACGGTGCGTCCAGTGATGCTGCCCTCCACTCGGACGTCGTCGTCGATGTGAACGACCCCATCCGTGTGCAGTGAACCGGCCACCACGCTGCCATTGTCAATACAGACGTCGCCCTTCGCTGTCATGTTGCCGACGATGTGGCAGTCCTCACCGACGTGCAATCCCCCCGTGATGCTGCCGCTGTCCCCCAGGGTGGAGCCGTGTGGCAGGAACAGATATTGCTCAGCGATCGAGATGACGGCGCTCTCCGCCTCGTATTCCTTGAGGATGCGCTCGACTTCCTCGCTGTGCCCGCGCTTCATGAGCTCGAAGAGGTAGAGCAGGACGTAGATGACCATGGGCAATGGATTCCGGATGTGTATCCATCCCTGCGCTTCGAAGCCATCTCGTATCTTGACGTTGTCCCCGACGTCGAGGTCGCCCCGCAGTCGGAGCATCCCGTCTATGATGCATCCCTCGCCGATGTAGGCGTCGCCGCCGCAGAGCACGTCCCCGTTGACCGTGGAGAAATGATCAATGCGGACGTCTCCCGTGGCGCAGAGCGACCCCACCGTGGTACGCTCGCCTATGAAGCAGCGCTCCGCCGTTATCGCGTGGTCCACGGTGCAGTTGTTCCCGATGACCGCGTCTCCCTCCAGTTTTATAGTGCCACCGTCGAACCGGGTGCCCGGCGGTATAATACAGGTTTTCTTGTCGAATCCCATCCGCATGGTAATACGGCTGCCGGTATAAAGAGTATGCCATTTTTTTCAGTACAGCATGTACTCCATCATGCCCCGCTCGTCGAGCACCTCGTGATGCGATGGACTCTGGAGCCACCCGGTCACCTCGACGTGGTAGCGCCAGTAGCGGAGCAGCGGCAGCCGGATGTGATGCATGGCCGTGGCGTTCATCCATATCGTTCCCGTGATGCCGTGCGTCGGGTCATCTATAGTTATAGTACAGGTGGTTGGTATACGGGTCCCGTTATCCCAAGTGTAGGATGCAAACGAAATATCGACGGCGTCAGGACCGAGCCCGAGATAGCCGCCATCCTCGCTGACGATGGCGAAGCTATGCGTTTTCAGGCGGCTCTCCAGGATGTGCCCCCAGACCAGCGAGAACTGCACAGCGGTCATCTTGCCGTCGAGGTAGCCGCGCTCCAGCAATGGATTCAGCAGGGAGAACACGTTGTGGTCATGGTAGCCCGTTCCCGTGACGGCATGCGAGCGGCCGTCCAGGGTCATCGTCCCCGTCACCTGGAGCTCCGGGACAGCCAGCCACCAGCCCCGCCCCATGTCGCCCATCCATCCCTTCGACTGGTTGACAAACCTGAGCTCGACGCCTATGCCGTTCCGGGTGAAGCTGACATCGTAGACCAGGTCTCCCTCCTGATCCAGGTCTCCCTCTATCACTGGAGTATCATCCAGTGTAATGTACGGCCGGTTGAGCGCTGCCGTGAACGAGGCCGTCGTATGTCGTTCCGTCGCGATGAGCTGGCCCTGCCGGTAGAGGTAGAGCCCGGCCATGGCCATCCCAGTCCGGCCGTCGGGAAGCGACAGCACGGATACGATGAACACCATGCTCCGTCCATCGAATAGTGCCTCATAGTACCACGTCTCAGCGTGCAGCCCCCGTTCCTCATGAAACCCGTCATCCTCAAGGGACATGTCCCCGGGCATGAAGTAGGGATCCGCGGATTCGTCCCCCGGCGGCATCCAGAACTGCTGCACTGACTGCTCCGTCTGCATCGATGCATCCGGTACAGCCACAGCGGGCACCAGAAGCAGCAGCGCCAGCAGCACGACCAGCCCCTTCATACTCCTGTATCGCATCCTCGCTTAAATAGTAGCAGCATCGTTTTAAATCCCCCGGGCATTGTAGCATCATGGAACACCTCGTCGTCCTCTGCACGTGCCCCGAGGCGGAGGCACCCGACCTTGCCCGCAGCCTGCTCGACGAACACCTCATCGCCTGCGCTAATCTCGCCACTGTGACATCGCTCTATACCTGGAAGGGAGAGATAGAGGAGGCCAGAGAAACACTGCTGGTCATGAAGACCACGGAGGAACGATGGCCGCCACTCCGCGAGCGCATCGAGGAGCTGCACAGCTACGACGTGCCAGAGGTACTCGCGCTGCCCGTCACCGATGGCGCTGCAGACTACCTGGCCTGGCTGGACGGCGTGGTCGAATGAACGTCGTTACGTTGACCACTGACATCGGCTGGCGGTATGCAGCCCAGATGAAGGGCCGCATTCTGTCCATTGCGCCAGAGGCGGTCATCGTGGACGTGGCGCACGACGTGGCGCCGCAGGATATCATGGAGGGAGCATTCGTGCTGTATGCTGTGGCACCGCAGTTCGATAAAGCGGTGCACATCTCCGTTGTCGACCCCGGTGTGGGGACCTCTCGCAAAGCCATTATTGCCGCCTGCGACCACGGCTGCCTGGTCGGACCGGACAACGGGGTCCTCATCCCGGCGGCCCGGCGGCTCGGCCTCAGGCAGGTCTACGAGATAACCGCGGAGGAGTACATGGCAGAAGCGATAGCCCCGACCTTCCATGGCCGGGATGTCTTTGCTCCGGTGGCAGCGCATCTCCTGCAGGGCGTGTCTCCCGCCGACATGGGGACGCCATATGATGCATACGAAACCCTTGATTTTGAGCCAGGGCTGAGCGGGCACGAGGGTAGCATCATCTACATCGACACGTTCGGTAACCTGATCACCAGCCTGCATCCGGACGGCATCGATGCCTCATACGGCGATATCGTGGCCGTGACGGTGGCCGGCACCCGGCGAGAGCTGCCCTACGTTCCAAGCTACGGCCACGTGGACGAGGGAAAACTCCTGCTCACCGTATCCAGCGCCGGGTTGCTTGAGGTAGCCTGCCGGAATAGGAATGCGCAGGAGATGCTCCAGGTATGCCGGGGCGACAGTATTACCGTCCACCGGGAAGGACAAAAATTATAAATTATACCCGGCATTAAATATCCGGTTACTATGAAACAAAAAATAACAGTTCTGCTGGTTGGGGCCCTGTTCATCCTGAGTGGATTCGCCACGCTGGCTGGTCCCGGCGTAGATTTCGGTACCATCACTGATGCCACTGCCACTGATGCTGCTGCGGCGTCCACCACGATGCAGACCTACCGGCTCCGAGAACCCCGGGTTACATCTATGGATGCCACTACCACGGTCACCCTGGACGGCGCCGAGTACCTCCATGAGGATGGATGTCCTATCCTTCCCTATGAAACCCGCACTATGACCTTCCCGCTGGGCACGCGTATCATCGACGTGACAGCCACCGTAAGCGACGTCGAGACGCGCCAGATGAAGCATGACATCGCACCGGCTGCCCCGGCAGTACCGCTCAACAGCGACGACATTCCCGAGGCGTCAAAGGGTGCACTATATGAGAGCACTGACCCGTATCCCGCTGAATGGGTGCGCTGGAACACGTATGGGGGACTCCGCGATGGCAAGCATGTGACGATTCTCTCCCTCCAGGTCTTCCCGGCCCGGTATACTCCGAAGACGGACACCTTAGAGCAGGCTGGCAGCTTCGAGGTCACGGTGACCTATGAAGCGCCCGCTGAGCCATTGCTGGCGACGGCGGGAGACGCTTACGACTTGCTCATCGTGGCTCCGGCAGAGTTCACGGATATACTGCAGCCGCTCGTGCAGCACAAGGAAGACCATGGCCTTGATACGAAACTGGTCACCGTCGACGAGATTTATTCGTCCGCGCAGGGGCGGGACAACGCCGAGAAAATCAAGTATTACATCAAGGATGCAGTGGAGGACTGGGGAGTACAGTATGTCCTGCTGGCTGGCGGCTTGAAATCGTTGCTTATGGGCCAGGATTGGCACGTGCCGGTTCGCTACGTCCACAACAGGATGTCCTCCGAACCCACGTACATCAGCGACCTTTACTACGCGGACATCTACGACGCCGAAGGCAACTTTTCCTCCTGGGATACCGACGATGACGGTGTTTACGGTGAATGGAGTTATACCGGGAGAGACCACGTAGAAGCCTATCCGGATGTCTATGTGGGACGCCTGGCATGTAGGAACACCCGGGAAATGGATACCGTGGTCAACAAAATCATCGATTATGAGACCACGGCAGCCGGCTCGGAGTGGTTCAACCGAGTGGTACTGGCCGCAGGAGATACATTTAATGACCGCTCCGGTGAAGACATCCTCGAAGGCGAAGTGACCACGCAGCGTACGGCTGACATCCTTGACGGGTTCGACCCCGTGAAGCTCTGGTGGTCGGAGGGCAACCTCAAGCAGTCAAAGATAGTCGATGCCATCAGCCAGGGATCCGGCTTCGTGCATTTCTCCGGGCACGGCAGCCCCGGCATGTGGATGGGCAAGGACTTCACTGACGATCCCAGCGGCGAATACATCCTCGGTCTTGAGGTCTACCATATGCAGCTGCTGCAGAATGACGGCCAGTATGGCATCTGGGTCATCGGCGGCTGCCACAACAGCATGTTCAATGCCACCTTACTGGACAGCGCCATAGGCTGCGTCATGTCGCTCACCGGTTCGCCGACCTGGTACTGGATGCCGGTCCCCGAGTGCTTTGGCTGGTGGCCGGTCAAGGTACGCGGAGGCGGCGCCATCGCTACCTTCGGTTGTACCGGCCTCGGTCTGGGCACTATTGGTGACCACAACGAGGACGGCATCCCGGACTGCATGCAGTACCTCCTGGGGAACCTGGAACTCCGGTTCTTCGAGCAGTACGGTGATGACGGTGTCGACATCCTCGGGGAGGCCTGGGGTAACGCCATCAGTGGATACAATGACGCGTTTCCGCCCATGGAGGACCAGGCGGACATGAAGACCGTCCAGGAATGGGTGCTCCTCGGTGACCCCAGCCTCAAGATCGGCGGCTACGAGTAAGCCCCCTCTTTTTCCTTTCTTTCCCTTTTTTTATGTCTCGCGAATTATTTTTATAAATGAAGCCGTTTCTCTGACGGTACAGGGAAACGATGCTGGAGAACCTTGTCGACGTTGCGATGCTGCTCGCATTTGGATTCGGAGCCGGGTTGTTCGTGGGCACTGCATCGGGAACCGCTGGTAGCATCCTCATCCCGAGCTTCACGCTCCTCATCGGCTATACAGCCCCGGATGCCATCGGCACCAGCCTGGCCGTCGACTGCATCATTGGGGCGGTAGCCGGTGCAGTGTACCTCAGAAACCGGCACGTTGACATCCGGCCAACTGTATTGCTCGTGGCTGCCGGCCTGGCTGGCACGCTGCTGGGAAGCCGCTTCACGGCCTATACGCCGGAAGCCGGCCTCAAAGTCATCCTGGGCTGTTTCCTCGTCGCCGTCGGTGTTCTTCTCATCAAAAACGGAGCGCATAAAAACATCGGTCTCATCTCCCATAGCATCCAGTCCCGCTCCTTTATGAAACACAAGACCGCCGTGTTTCTCGCTCTCGGTTTCCTCGTCGGCATCATCAGCGGGTTCATCGGCATGGGCGGCGGCCGAATGCTGGCTCTCATCCTGATATTCATCATGGGCTACCAGATACATACCGCCATTGGGACCTCGCTCATCCTGATGTTTTTCATCGCCGGGACCGGTGCCGCCAGCCATGCGTTTAACGGCGAAATCGTATGCAATGCAGTCATCCCGACGGGTATCGCGGCTGCTGCCGGCGCGCTCGTCAGTGCTCATTTTGCTAACCGTATCAATGAGGATACGCTGGCCCGCGTGGTCGGTGTCATCATCCTCGGGCTGGGCGTCGTCCTCATCGTGAACCTGCTCATATAACCTCAATCGTAGCCGAAGGCTTTTCGATACGCCGTGAATCGTTTTTTGATGTAGCCCTGGAGCCGGGCGACGTCGTCGGACAGCGAGAGATCCCGGGGATTGATGAACGCGTTGAACTGCTCGAGGTCGACGTCGTTCATCTCCAGGAGGTCAAAAATCGTTCCCATGGTCTCCTCCGTCCGGCTGCACAGGTCCTCATACCGGACGTTCACGTATTCGCTTCCATCAAGCCGGTCGATGTTGTCCAGGAAGTAGCGAACGTAGGCGGCCCGATGCTCGACGACGATGGCCAGCCCGAGCGGAAAACCGGGATGGAGCAGCGTTTTGCCTATGAGGGAGAGCACGGGATTGTTCACCGCGTCACGCGCCAGCGGGGAGATGAGCTCGGAGTAGACGGTGTCATCGCTGACGAGCACCCGGAGCGCTCGGAGGGAGGAGTTGATGACGGCCAGCGGGTCGCGGTGGATGAACACGAACTTTGCCCGGGGTAACTGCTGCTTTATGAACATGAAGTTAGCGAAGTCCCAGGGGTTTTTCAGCAGCAACGGTTTGCTGTCGTCGCCGATAAACTGTATCTTTTGGCAGAGTTCCACGAAGACATCGACGTTGTCCCGATTGAGCTGGTTGAACAGGTAGTTTTTTCCCAGCAGAAACGCGTATTCCAGCGGCAGGTCGGCGTTCATCTCCAGATTGTCGATGCCCCGGTCCCGGTGGTTTTCCTGCTGGAGGAGCTCGTTGAGTTCCTCTTTCGTCGCGTGCTGCTCCTCCTCGATGTAGTTGCGGAGCAGCTCGTTGTAATGCGTGATGTGGTAGGTGGTGACGCCGTTGAAGCGACCGGTGGAGCGCATCATCTTGTACAGGATGCTTGTCCCGGAGCGGTGCAGCCCCAGGATGAACACGGGCGTAAAGTCGACGTCCTGGAGCCGGTCGAGATAGGGGCTGTCAGGCCCGTCTTCGAGCCGGAATCGTCCCATATCTGCGGGCATCTGCTCTGCCATGTATCTTCGGACCTTATCTGACCGCTCTATAAAATATTGTTCGTGGTAAAATTGATGTATCTATAACATTTATACTTAAAAAAGAAGAGGATAGAGATATCTACCCGTAGGTGACGAAGCAGGCATCGGCGTTGTAGTCGTCCCGCTGTTCCCACGTCTGCCCGCCGTCCCCGGAGGTATAGAACGCGCCATCGGGGTAGGGATCGTCGCCGCCGACGGCCCATCCAGTGCCCCAGCCGGGCATGTCGCTGCCGTAGACGATGTAGTAGGTCTCACCTGGCGTGACGTCGATGTCCGGCAGGTCGAAGCCAGTCCACATGGTCTCGTAGCTTTCACCACTGAGTGTTCGCTCCACCGAGGCCAGGTCGGGGCCATCCAGGGACTCCCGGATGGATATCGTTATCGTCCGGTCGGGCTGCCAGGCCATTGCCCCGAGCTCGATTTTTTTCAGGCTACCGATGCTGGGCGTGAAGGACTGAGCGCACCATCGGGTGTCGTTGACCAGGAACCCCCACCATTCCCGGACCTGTCGCTGGTCCACGGTATGCCCCGACCCAGCCATGGTGACCACCAACGCCGGGGCGTCATCACTCCGGGCGCCCTTTTCATCCTCAGCCTGGATCGTGATGCGGTAGGTGCCCTCATCCTGCCATGCATGCTCCAGTGTGACGGGTTCACCGGAGGGCTGCAGGCTCGTTGTCTCCGTGGTGCCGTCGCCCCAGTCGACATGGTAGCGGATGTCGTGTCCCTCAGGGTCGGTGGCGGTAACGGTATAGCTATACGGGGTGGAAACGTTGCCGATAACAGTGCCGTCGGGCTGCTCCGGTGTCGACGGAGGCATCTCCACCTCGGTGAGCACGAGCTCGCCGGGGTAGTCATCGAAAATCTGCGGATCCATACCGATGTCCTGCTGCTCGTAGACCTCCCGGGTATAGTAGAATGCTTCCTCCAGGGAGACCATGCCGTCGCCGTCGCTATCAGCGTACCCCTTCATCCCCTCTATGAGGTAGTGGGCAAAGATGCTCCCATAAGAGGTGTGCTCCTCGGGCACCGAGGTCACGACGATGCGGTTGGACCCGCGGAGTTCGCCGGCAAACTCAGTGGCCATATCAACCTCCCGGTGGGCGCTGTACGCCGCCGTGAAATTGTCGTTGAAGCCGCCGGAGTGGCAGCTGTCCACGATGACGCCGAGGCCCTGTGATTCAAGGCGATTGAACAGGATATTGAACATGTCATCCGTCATCAGGCCGAAGGGGTTGGCCAGCGGCTCCCAGCTCCATGGGTTCTCGAACGGCAAAAAGCCGCGGTAGGTGGCCAGTGCCTCGTCCATGCCGTCTTCCTCGTCGAACGGTGGCAGATCCCAGAGGATGGGATAGCCGTGCGTGGTGAGATAGACGAGGCAGATGTCGTCTTCGTCCTCCTGCTCGTCCAGCCACTGGAAGCCCCGGATGATGTTGACCACAGTTGCATTTTCAGCAGTGATGACCTTGATGTGGTCTCGGCTCCAGTGCTCCGACACGGGGAGCATGTTCTGGAATCGCTCCACTTCCTCCAGCATGCTGAGCCGGTCCATATCCGGCGTCCAGGCGTAGACGCCGACGGCGACCATGAGCGCCCAGTATTCTGTGCCTTCATCAGTCGACGCGGCAGGGGTATCCCCGCTCTCGCTTATATTATCGTCCATATCATGCTGCACCGGTTTCGGCTGCATCAGGCCGGTCTGTCCGGGCAGTACAAGCATCGCTGTCACGGCGATGCAGAGAAGAATCAATAGATGCTTTTTCATGCTGTCACCATCCGGCAAACGAATGCTCCTTTATGAGGTTTCTGGTGACCGTGAAACCGTCACCTTTAATAAATGAGGGACATTTCACATCGATGGATATCAAAAAAGGCGATGACTTCGACGAATGGTACAACGAAGTCGTCGAGGCCGCGGAGCTGTGCGATAAACGATACCCGGTCAAGGGCATGAACATCTGGCGTCCCTACGGCTGGCAGGCCATGCGGAACATCGACGCCCGTATCAGGGAAGAGATGCGGCGCACGGGCCATGAGGAGGTCAACTTCCCGTTGCTCGTCCCCGAAACCTTGTTCCAGAAGGAGGCCGACCATATCAAGGGATTCGGCTCCGAGGTCTACTGGG
>JBNGDQ010000019.1:0-16384 GCA_049975285.1 Thermoplasmatota archaeon | reverse complement strand
GGCCGATATCTGACAGGGTACAGGTCAACGGTGACATGCGTAACCCGGTGCAACGTGTCATTGAACCCGCAGCCCACATGGACGTCATACCAATCGGCGGGATACGGCTGACAGCGATCATATACCGCTCTGTTTTTATACAGCCCTGGATCATGCTGCTTCGGGCGCACCCTGTACGTCGCAGGAACCGACGCGGGGACCACATCTTTGCTGATGCGTTGCTCATCATAGCCTGGAACAGTGACGTCCACCTGGACGTTGGTCACTCCGAAGGGCAGCTCGACGTGTTTTACCAGCCGGGGGATGAGCGGGCAGCCTGGCTCCCGCAGATACGTGGACACGTTGTCCAGCCTGATGCTGACGTGCCCCTGTTCTGCCGCGACCAGGGAATAGGAGAAATCCGTCGGATGGCCGGGCGAGGTCACCTGAACGGCAACGCCGGTATCGGAGACAGGCTCATATGATGTGTCGAGGACGGGAGCCATGCTCAAAATGAGGAGTGCACAAAGGGCTCCACCGATGATTTTCCTGTTCATGATATGCCTCTAGGTAGTGTAATCTACCGCGAGATATAACTGTTTGCTCAAAAAAACACCAACCTTTTATAGCCGTTGGCCATACCTTAAGGAGGGACGACTATGGCGGTTGAGCCGAAACAATGGAGACGCTGGCTGTTTTATCTCGATATCATCGTGGTGGCCGTGCTCATCATCGCCATCGTGTTTTTAGCGCAGGACGCCTACATGGCCGGCTATCATTACGGGAGCAACTTGGAGCGCGAGTCACTGTGGCACGTCGCCCGCGACGTCGCCTTCGTTACGGGCGCGCTGGCCTGGCTGTTCTACCGTTTTTTCCGGAACGAATTCCTGGTGCTCCGGCAGCCATGGTAAAGGTTATTAAATCGCGGGGTTATATGGATGCTGGCCAAAGGTGTGGACTAGGCCGGGAAGTTAGGCGTCTCCTGTAACCGGAAATCGCCTTCAGTCGGGGTTGAAGTCCAAGGGCGGCGTGGAGTCCAGGCAGCGATCCAGCGTTAGACGATGAAATCCCGTCCCCTGGGACCAGAGGTGATGGCCGCAGCCGACCGGAGGGTCGTCTGTCCATCTTGGTTTCGGATAGAGGGTCAGGCCCGGAAGGGAGCAGCCCGCCCGGAGACTAATGGTGCTCAGGGGATCGCGGGATTGAGAAAAATGCTGGGCTGTCGCTGCATGGTGCTCCCCGCCCACCGCGGACGCGTCCATGCCGGCTAAAATGAATGAGAGACGGAAAGTAATCGAGTACTTTCAGAAACAACGCGTCTTCATTCAGTCCGAGGCAGTCGACTATCTCGTGCGACACGGGGACTGTATGAGCACCGCCCAGCGGGTGCTCGACTGTTTTGACGGGAAACCACTCAACATCGTACTGGACGACGTCAAACACCTCCTCCAGGAGAACAGGGAAGCACTGGAACCCGCGCCAGAGGTACCCCGCACAACGTCATCTCCACAGGCGAAAACCGGACACCTGGAGATCATACAGGATGTCACCGGGAAAAGCTGCTGCGAGGGGACCCTAGCTGATTTCACGAAACTATTCCGCGATCGATACACACAGCTCCACCGGCTGCTCCGGAAGCGGCAGGAAATGAAACACGTCATCCCGATCAAAAAGGCAAAGAACAGAGATGGCAATATCGCGGTCATCGGCATCGTGGACAACATCACCCGCAGCTCAAAGGGACACGTCCTGGTGGACATCGAAGACGAGAGCGACAGCGCCACCGTCTACATCCCTGAGGAGGATGCCGGGATGGCTGGCACCATGGTGGAAGACGAAGTAATCGGCATCATCGGCCTGGGTGGACGGGATGGCCTCCTCATCGCTCAACAGGTGCTCCGCCCGGATATCCCGAGGGGAGGAAAAAAGAAACAGGGAACCGGAAACGGGTACGTGGCCTTTGCCTCCGACATCCACATCGGCAGTAAAACCTTTCTGGAAAAAGAATGGAAAAAGTTTATGCAGTGGATGAACGGCGAGATGGGAACCACCCGTCAGCAAACAGTCGCCCGGAACATACAGTACCTGGTTATACCTGGGGACGTAGTGGAAGGCGTGGGCATCTACCCGAACCAGGAGCAGGACCTGTATATTGAGGACATCTACGAGCAATACAAAGCTCTGGCAGAAGAGCTATCCGCGGTGCCCCGAGACGTGACCATCATATTACAGCCGGGGAACCACGATGCAGTACGCCAGGCGATTCCTCAGCCGGCTTTTGGAGACGACGTGCAGCAGATTTTTTCTGGTCTGAACGTGGTATTCGTGGGCAACCCATCATTTATTCGACTGGACGGACTGGATGTGCTGCTGTACCACGGGCAGTCGCTCTTTGATTTCTCCACGCGTATCGGCATCAACCAGAATCAGCCCACCGAGATCATGAAACACATGCTGATGTGCCGGCATCTCGCCCCCATCTACGGCGATATAACGCCGCTGGCCCCGGAGAAACATGACTACCTCGTCATCGACCGGATACCAGATGTGTTCGTGACCGGCCACGTGCATACAACGGCGATTGACTCCTACCGGGGTGTACAGCTCATCAATGCCTCCACCTGGCAGTCGCAGACAGACTATCAGCGAATGATGAACTTCATGCCGGATCCAGCCAAGGTACCAATCGTGGGCCTCGACAATGGACGAGCCAGCCTGATGGACTTCAATGCCTGACCCACACCCCCTTATTTCCACTGGAAAAGTTTTTTTATCCCCACCCCCATAAATGAACGAGATGGACGAAAAGAGCGCAGTCATCATATCCCTCCAGTCGAACAACGAGGAGCTCCAGCACCTCGCCCGGGCTCTCGACTACCAGGTACAGAAAATCTTCGTGCAGCATCGGGATAAGCCGGACCCGGCATCCTACATCGGAGCGGGCAAAATAGCCGAGGTAGCCGACTACATCACAACGCATGACATCTCCTGCGCCATCGTCGACCAGCGGCTGCGGCCCTCGCAGTGGTACACCATGGAAAAAGAGCTCAACGTCACCGTGTACGACCGCATCCGGCTCATCCTGAACATCTTCGCCGACCGAGCCCAGCGAAAGGAGGCAAAACTCCAGGTCCGGCTGGCGTCGCTGCGCTACGAGCGACCCTACGTCCGAGAGCTCATTCACCGGGCACGCTCCGGGGAACACCCAGGCTTCATGGCCGGCGGCCAGTACGAGGTAGCCAACTACTACGAGATGATCAAGAAACAGATGAAGACCATCAAGCAGGAGCTGGAGAAGACAGAAAAAGTGCGGGAGTCACACCGGAAAAACCGCCGGGATACCGGCTTCTATCTGGTTTCCATCGCCGGGTACACCAACGCCGGGAAAAGCAGCCTCCTCAACCAATTGTCCGATGAAGACGTCGTGGTCGAGGAGCGGTTGTTCTCCACGCTGTCCACTACCACCCGACGGTTAAAACATGATAAAGGATCACACGCGATGCCCATCCTGGTCACCGACACCGTCGGATTCATCCGGGACCTGCCCCACTGGCTGGTGGACGCCTTTCATCCCACGCTGGAAGAGATAGCCCTGTCAGACGTTATCGTGCTCCTCATAGACGCCAGCGAGGACACAGAGACCATCCAGGAAAAGACCACCGTATCACTCCGGGAAATCCAGGAAATGGAGGACCATCCCGACATCATAATTGGACTGAACAAGGCAGACCGCCTGACCGAGCAAGAAAAACAGGAAAAACAAGCCAGCCTCCAAGATATCATCGGCAATCGTCCGTGCCTCTTCCTGTCAGCGCAAACAGGAGAAAACCTGGATGACCTGATAGATGCAGTCTATGAAGCGCTCCCCGACAAAATAGAGATGGATATCTTGTTCCCTGATGGCATCGATGAGGATGATATGTCGTTTATCTTCAACCAGCAGGCAAAAATCTGCACGGTGCGAAACGATGGAACCAGCTTCGTTCGCATTACCTGCAGCGAGCGGGTAAAGGACAAGATAATGGGACGCTGCCAGCAGCGAGGCGCTCGGATTAGGAGAGTACAATGAACCAGAAGGAACGAATTGAAAAAGACCTCACTTTATTTGAAGAACACGTTGCCACCATGAACCAGCCCGCGTGTCCCGTCATCGACATGGCCCGGCGGTATTACGATGACGCCCGTTATTACCTCGAGCGAAAGGATTATTTTACGGCGTTTGGCTGCATCAACTATGCTCACGGGCTGCTGGATGCCATTCGAACGGAAGCCTTTAAAGATGAGAATGCTTTGTAGGTACCATGCACAAGGTTGACGTCGCTGTCGGCAAGGATATCTTCGAGGAAAACGAGAAAATCGCACGAGCGAATGCTGACCGGCTCAGACAGGCCGATGTAACCGCTATCGATCTCATGGGAGCCATTGGCTCCGGCAAGACACTGCTTATAGAAAAAATCGTGGACAAACTGCTAGGTACACACCGTGTCGGCGTCATCGTGGGGGACGTCACCGGCGACAGCGACTACCGGCGCATCAAGGAGCATCATGTCCCCGTCGTGAACATCAACACAGGAAAAGAATGTCATCTGGATGCGCACCTTATAGAGCATGCCTTGGACGACTTAAACCTGGGCGAACTCGATGTGCTGTTCATAGAAAACATCGGCAACCTCGTCTGCCCGGCGGACTTCATGCTTGGCTGTGACCGACGCGGCGTTGTCATATCTGTCACCGAGGGAGATGACATGGTGAAAAAACACCCGCTCATCTTCCAGATGGCAGATTTTATCGTGATCAACAAAGTTGATCTGGCAGAATACATGGATGTTGATATTGATGCCATCATCGCGGATATAAAGGAGATAGCTCCCAAGAAATATTTTTTAACTGATGCCAGACACGATGACGGCATCGACGAGCTGGTAGCGTGGCTTCTGTAGAGAAACAGGTAACGCTGGTCGGCGTCGGGCATGTCTTCGACATCTCATCTCAAGTAAAAGATATCATTGCCACTGTGCAGCCGGATGTCGTAGCCCTAGAACTCGATCGAAATCGCCTTCAGGCACTGCTTACCCCGGGGGAAAAACGTGGTAATCTGCCGTTCTTTCATACGCTGCTGGCCTCGCTCCAGGAACGGATAGCCAAAAAATATGGCGTTGCCACCGGCTCCGAAATGAAGGCAGCCGCGCAGATGGCCGAGGAGAATGCCATCGGGATTCTCTGTATCGATATGGATGTCAGCGTCACCATGAACCGCTTATGGCGGGATATCCCGCTGCGAAAAAAAGTGTTGTTCATGCTGAGCGGCATCTCGTCTCTCTTTATCAGTAAAAAACGCGTGGAAGCAGAAATCGCATCGTTTGAAACCGGTCCACAGACATACCTGCAGGAGATGCAGTCTACCTTTCCAGAGCTCTACACAATTCTCATCGAAAAACGAAACCAGTACATGACATCCCGGCTGATGCACGCCGTGGACATGTATGACCGTATCGTGGCCTTCGTCGGCGAGGGTCATATCTCGGGCATGGAAGACCTGCTTCCAGACGACGAGATAACGGTATCTGTCATCCATCTCTCCGATCTCCGTACCAATCAGTGGAAGGATAAGCTACTCGAATCGACACCAGTCTGATATCTCGGTTGCATCGAACTCAGCATCCATAACCATCTGGAGTTGCTTCATATCTGTATAGGGCCGGCCGGCGATGATGCGGGCCGCTCGTTTTTCCCCCACGGATGGCAGCGCGGTCAGCGCGCCGAGTGAGGCCGTATTGACATTGAGGGGATATGCAATGCCGGTCACGCTCCGGTAGCCGTGCTCTGTTATTTTGACGTCAACGTATCCGCCGGTCTCTTCCTGGTATGGCAGGCAAACCAGTAAGGGATACGAGCCTATCTGTCTCCCGAACGTGTTTTTTCCTTTCTGTATCTCAAGGTAGACATCCTTTAGAATGGTTCCCATGGGCACGAGCCGCTGCAGCATCGGCTGATTGATGGTCTCGTCCACTTTCTTTTTGAACCTGCGGAAGGCGGCTGCATCTATTCCGGCTGGCTCGATACGAACGGGGACGACCTGACGTATGTTGATCCGCCGCAGGAGTAATCCTGCCTTCATCACCTGTTGTAGAAACGCATAATTTTTATCGAACGTATCATTGCTTTCCCCGAGCAGGCCGTAGAGTATGTTAATGCCGGGCAGCAACTGGGGCATACCATTCTCTCCACGCTTTCTTCCGATTTCGTTGATGAGATGAATGGCCATCAAAGTGTCATCCGGCGTGGCATTGAGATTGTTAGCCGCCCGGACGGTATCATCGGCGGTTTCCAGGCCCAACGCGGCGGTGTTCCCGTCTGTACAGTAACGGGTTATCAGCCGGGTTACTTCTGCTGCTTCGTCCTGGTATGCAGCGATGACCGCCGGGTTAGCGTTGTCGATGTGCAAGACCTTGAGCTGCGGTGCAGCTGTCCGTATCCCTTTGAGTAGTTTGTCTACCGCTGCCACGTTCGGTCGGGGGGTTTCATGCCTGCCGATGTCAGTGGAGCCATATGAGTAAAAGCAGGACTGGCATCCCAGCCGGAAATAACGGACCCCGAGGTCGTGCAGACAGCCTATTTCTCCAACGATGTCGTCTATCGGTCGCGTCATCGGCCTGCCCTGCAGCGGTTCCATGCAGAAGCTGCACCCGCCGGTGAGATAGCGAGGGCACCCCTTGTAGGTTTCGATTTCTGCCAATAACGGTTCAGGAAAATCAGGATGCTGGGTTACGATATGCGCACCCAGGCGAGCCCATTCCCGCCATTCTTTCTCGGTCCGATGGCGCTGCTGTAGTCTACCATCCAAAAAATCATAGATGAAGGCATCCGTATCCTTTTCTGCTGTATGATCCATGAGTTCATCTGCAGCTCGGGGAGTGGCTCCGCCGCCGTGACCGATGCCATACAGAGCAGCTGAACCACCGAGGATGATGGGCCCTTTGAACGTGGCTGCGATCCGGCGAAGCTCTTTATATGATACTGGCAAGCCCCGCAGGTAGCGTCCCGGGACGAGCGCCCCGGTTATGATGAGCAGGAGTTCTCCGTCGAGGGAGGCTCCATGTCGCCACTGGTCAATGGTACGGTACTGACAGCGATGCCCAGCTGCGGTGACGGCTCCAGCCGCATAGCGAACATAGGGGGATATGTAGGGTGGAACTCCCAGGCAGGAGGGCTCGTCGACGTAGCCGTCCAGCAGCGTCAGCAGCATACTGGGAAAGCATATAGTTATATTAAAGTTCCAGTGGAAATGAAGGGGTGGGGGTAATGTTTTTTATATGGCGGGTAGTATGGGCCTCATGCGCCTGTTTGTTGCCTGCTGCATCGTTGCCATCTTGTTCATCACTGGCGCTCATCAGGCGATTATGTACCTGCCGTCGTTTGACATGCCGGAGTCTGTATATACTGGTGCTTCTACGTGGTCTCCGGAAGATGAAGGCGCTCATTATCCCTGCAGCCGGGAATGGTGGAACGTGGATGCCATCATGACGCTGGATAATGGAGCTCGCTGGACGCTGACGTCGTCCTTTGAATACGAGCAGGAAACCCCGGCCTGCAATCTCTTTCTCACCCTGTTCAATCTGAGCAGCGGGGCCAGTTATTCTCTGGGCTCCTATGGCGATCCCATCGGTACGCTTTCCTTTGAAAAAAATCGGGTTAATCTGAGCTATCATGACTCCTGGATGCAGGGGAGCTATCCCTCCTACCAGGTGCATTTCCAGCGGCGTAATGTCACCGTCGACCTGCGGCTTAATGCCACGACGCCACCGAAATGGGTGGCTGATAGTATCTCCAGTGCGGTGCTACCCATGGGCCTTGGTTCTTACCGCTATGGATTCATCCCGCGCTGCGAGGTCATTGGCACGATGACTATTGACAATGATACACATAGCGTTACCGGCACTGGCTACTATGAGCATGTGTGGGGCAACTGGACGTACAGCAACCCATTGCAGAGCGGCACCAGTATCGAGGAAACACTCGCCGCCTATGGACGTCTGGGAGCCTGGTGGCTGTCTCAGCGAAGCCGCCTGCCTGAAAGCGTTGGCTTTGCTACAGAGAGCAACATGTTCGGGTACGACTGGATATGGGCCTCCTTCGACAATGGATGGAGCCTCTTCTACGGCAATATTCCCTTCTGGGTGACCGAGGGCCCGGCCTTCGGCGTTCTCTACCTTGTTTCCCCGCAGGGGCGTTATCTTACCTTCTCTGACATCGAGTTTTCCTACGGTTCCATGCAGCACGCCGCCTCCTATGACGCCTATTATCCCGCCAATATCGAGTTAACCGCACGGCACGGCGAACATCGTGTTACATTGAACTGTACCATGGCCTGCGACGTGCATACCTACCTCGACACCAATCTATCGTCAGCGCTCTGGGAGGCCATCTACCTCTGGGAGTCCCCCGGCCCCATCACGGGTTCATACTGCAACGAGAGCGGCACTGTTATCCTCAATGGCACCTGTGAAATAGAGCCTATGCGGCAGGTGTCCATCCTGGGTCACAATGCCCTCGACCTCTCGATGCTCTCCCCCGGGCAGGGACTCGGCGTCGATTGCCGTGTCGTATCACATTTTTTCGATGTCGCCCTCCGTGTTCGATGCCGACTGTTACCACTCCCCCAGATCCGGGTGGCGTTTGCCTCCTAATGCCTGCGCCGAAGCCGCCGTTTTTCGATGTATGATGCAATAAGACTGATAATGATGGTGGCAATGATGAGTGCCAGCGTCGCATTCTGAGCCACACCCTCCTTGAACAGCCGGTAAAAGGTTCCCGACAGCATGAGCAGCACGCCGAACTTGGCGGCCGCCCCGGCCACGATGTAGGTAATGGATATCGGGTACCGCCAGTTGTTGACGGCGATGAACGCTCCCGTATACGGCAAAACCGGCGCCACACGGTTGACAAGCAGGATGCGTTCATCGTTGACGATGAGCAGGTCGCTGTACTTCTGCATGACCCGCTCAATGAAACCCGGCACGGATACGTTTTTCACCAGGAGATAGAGCAGGGTATTCCCCGAGAAGCTACCGGCGACGGCCACGCAGAACAATGTCAGCGCCCACGGGGTATTATGCGGGTCAGTGGCATAAATCATCAACAGGAAAAAGTCCGGAAGCGCCGGAAAAATCATGCTGTCTATCAGGAAGATCAGGTAGAGCGCGACGATGAGCCCGAGGCCACCGAAGCCGCTGAAAAAGTCCACGATAACATCGCCAATCATGCTACCAGCCGGGCGTATGTATCGGCCAGCAGGTCGACCGTTCGAGAGATGTCATGCTCCTCGGCGAGCCGCCGGGCACCCTGCTGCAGTTGCTGCCGGAGCTCACTGTCATGATGGATGCGCTCGATGGCGGCAGCGAAGTCATCAACGCTGCTGCCTTTTAGACAGTTTTCTTCATGGTGCAGCCAGTCCTGATAGATTTGTATATCCCGGATGAGGAGTACGCGCTCGGCTGCGGCTGCCTCGAAGAGTACGTTGCCGTAGCTCTCCGCGTAGGTGGGAAAGAAGAAGATGTCACCGCCGGCGTATACCTGGCTCATCTGTTCAAAGGGTACATGGCCCAGGAAGGTGACATTGCCGGGTGCATCGGAGACATCGACGCGTTCAAGGCCTGGCTCGCTGGAGCCCGCCCAGAAGAAGGCATAGTCGCCGCTGGATTCCAGCCGTCGGGCGGTCTCGATGAAGTCACGTACTCCTTTTCGGGGAATGAGCAATCCGACAGAGAACACCACGCATTTCTCTCCGACGGCATGCTTTTCCCTGAAGCGCTGCCTATCTTTTTCGCTGAATGAAAACATATCGCGGTTGACGCCATTGGGGATGACCCTGGTGGGGGAGGTCACATCGTTGTCCGTCATCCACCGGTGGACGTACGGGGTAGCGCAGATGACCATATCTGCTTGGTTGTACAGCCAGCGGGAGTACCGGTCGAAGACAGGATGGATGATGGATTCAAACTTGAAGCCGCCCTTGACCAGCTCGGGGAGATGCCGGGCATGGATAATAACCGGGGTGCCGCGCTTCTTCGCTCTGAGGATGAGCGGCACGAACTGGGGCATGGGATTGTGCAGATGGATGACGTCACAGCCCGTTGGGTCATCGATGGAGACGGCTATCCCCTGGCTGCGAAGCCGCTCAGCGAGCATGGGCACCTGGGTGCCCATCCCGCCGGCATTGGTGAACGACAGCATCCGGCCCAGCTTCTGCAGCCCGGTCACCATGCATATCTTCATTCTGCCCCTCTGTACAGATGAATGCCGCCCGGCTTATTAAGGTTAGCTTACCCTTCCCTCCTAACCAGTTCCAGTGGAAATGAAGGGGTGTGGGTGGCAAGCAAATATTTTAAAGCATCTGTGCATCAAAACTGATGGTCATGCAGTGGGATATTACTGAAGACGTATTCGACATCATGTACGAGCCGCTGGCCGGCGCCAACACCACCACGTTGCTCCGGCTGCTCGCCCAGAATCACTTCCGCGTCGCCGGTCGATATCTCCCCCGGCTGCTCTACGCCGGGCTGATCAGCACGATTCTGGCGCCATTCCGCCTGCTGGATACCATACGCTACCGCAGCACCGTCGCGGATACAGAGATCACCATCCCGCCATTGTTCATCATCGGTCACTGGCGGAGCGGCACCACGTACCTGCACAACCTGTTCTCCATCGACGAGCAGTTCGGATACTGCTCCACCTTTCACTCCCTCGTGCCCGGGGCCTTCCTCGGCAACCCCGCCCTCAAGTCCATCGTCGCCGCCAGCATTCCAGAAACCCGCCCCATGGACGAAGTCCCCATGGGGGCAGACCTCCCCCAGGAGGAAGAATACGCGCTAGGCTCCCTCACCCCCTACGCCTACTACAACGGCTGGATTTTTCCCCACCACATGCAATACTACAACCGCACCGTCTGCCTGGATGAAGCACCGCAGCGCATGCAGGAGCTGTGGCGCCGGACCTATCGCTGGTTCCTCCAGAAGCTCACCTACCACTGGGAAGGCCGAGGCTTGATCCTCAAAAACCCAGCCAATACAGCCCGATTGCCGCTGCTCCATGACATGTTTCCCCGGGCCCGCTACGTCCACATCAAACGCAACCCCTACGACGTCTACGCCTCCATGATGAAATTCATGACCCGGGTACTTCCCCGGTATACGGTCCAGCGGCCGCCATCCCAGAAACAAATGACCGAGGCCATCCTCAACGTCTACGAGGCCCTCTACCGGAACTATTTCATCCATCGCGCAGGCATACCAGCCGGCCACCTCATCGAAGTCAGCTACGAAGCATTCGTCCAGGAACCACTCGTACACCTCGAGCGTATCTACGACGCACTCTCCCTGGACGGCTTCCCTGCATACAAGGAGCGCTTTGCATCCTACGTCACGTCGCAGGCCCACATCAAGGCCCGTCACTACGAGCTGGACAGCGAACACAAAGAACGCGTCGCCCAGCGGTGGGCCTTCGCCTTCGACGAACTCGGCTATGAGCCCTAATCACGGCGGTAGGCACCGTCCAGGTACTGTTTCCGCAGGTAATGGTAATGCTCCGCGTTCTCCCGGATGGCATCCAGCAGCTTTTCATCCTGCCTAATGACCCTGGCGGGAACCCCGGCAGCCAGGCTATTCGCAGGAATATGCATCCCCGGTGGCACCACTGCATTGGCCGCCACGATACAGCCGGGCTCCACATGCACTCCATCGAGCAACGTCGCGTTGATGCCCACGATGCAGTCATCGTCAACCCGGGCGCCGTGCACGATGGCGCCATGCCCGATGGAGACCTCCTCCCCGATGACGATGCAGTCGTCCGGTGGTACATGCAACACGCAGCAATCCTGCACGTTGCTCCCATTGCCGATAGTGATACTGTTCAGGTCCGCCCGGATGACGGCGTGCTCCCAGATGCTGCATCGTTCCCCGATAGATACATCGCCGATCATGACAGCCGTCGGCGCCACATAGGAATCCTTGCCAACGTTCATGGCAGGGAAAGCACCATTCCTTTAAAGATTTCGCGTCCAGCCAACATTTTAGTACACATTTTTGTTACCCAGGCATGACAGTCTACTCGTACACCATCCAAGTGCAGACAGAGGAGATGGACATCGTCGACCTCTCAGCCCAGGCGCAGCAGGCAGTCGATGCATCCGGCATCCAAAACGGCATCGCCTGCATCTTCAACAGCGGCTCCACCGGCGCCATCACCACCATCGAGCACGAGCCAGGATTACTCCAGGACCTGCCGGCAGCACTACAACGCATCGCTCCCCGCGATATCACGTATCACCATGAGGAACGCTGGCATGACGGCAACGGCCACTCGCATGTCCGGGCGAGCCTCATCGGGCCCAGTCTGACGGTGCCCGTCATCGATGGCACCCTACAACTCGGCACCTGGCAGCAGATCGTCTTCATAGAATGCGACGTCAAGCCCCGGCAACGGTCACTCCTCATCCAGATCGTCGGCGACTGACGGATGCAGCGTCAACAGCACGCCGTCACCCAGCTGCTCCATGGAATCAAACGCCAGCTCGATAACATCACCAGGATCAGCAGCACCCGGGCCGCCGGCCATCGTCGGCGTCACCGTGCCCCCGATGACCATGGGAGCCACATACACCGTCAGCACGTCGACGAGATGCGCCTGCAAAAACGAATAGATGACGGTCTCCCCACCCTCAACGAGCACCCGTTCGACGCCTCGCTCATCCAGCAGCGACAGCACCCGGGGCAGTTCCACCCGGCCATCGCCGCATTTGACAGCCTCTACTCCATCTCGCTTGAACGACGGTCCACCCGTAGCGATAAGCGTCGGCGCCACATCGCTCATCACCTCTGCCTCAGGAGGCGTCCGCAGATGCGTATCCAAAATCACCCGCAGCGGCTGCCGCACCACATCCACATATTTTTCCTTAACCGTCAACTTTGGATCATCCATCAGCACCGTGCCCACGCCCACCAGCACTGCATCACACTCATTACGCAGCCGGTACACCCGTGCCATATCCTCCTCACTCGAGATACGCATCTGCCGCCCGTCCGCCAGCGCTATCTTGCCATCCAGGGACATCGCACAGTTCACGTGCACATGCGGCCTCATACGACTGCCCCGGCGAGCTCCCGCAGCACCATCTCCGAATCAGCCGCCTTGACCACGCCGCTGGCCAGCAGCACCCCGACCGTACCCAGTTCAAGCGCGGCCGAGATATCCTTGGCTGTTTTTACGCCAGCCCCGCAGAGCACCTGCACCGACGGTGCCACCTGCTGCACCGTTGCCACGGACCGTTTCACGATGTCCGGGTCAGCCGAGGTCACCGACACGTCGCCCCCGATGAGCTCCGGCGGCTCAATCGCCACAGAGCCCGGATGCAGCGCCGCCATTGCCCCTGCAACAGCAGGCGTATCCGCACAGACAATCGTCTCCAGATCCAGTTCTCCAGCCCGCTCCACCGCCGCCGCAATCAGGTCAGCCCTGAGCCGGTGCTCTGAATGATTGAGTATGACGCCGTCCGCGCCGGCCTCAGCGAGCGCCTCAGGCAACGTCCAGCCGGTATGACTGCCGTATCCAATGACATCCATGTGCTGAGCAAACACAGGGATATCAACCGCCTGAGACACTCGATACAGGTCGACTGCCTGCACCGCGATGACCAGCGAGGCCCCGGTGTCATCGTGCACCTCCTGCATCATGTGAGCCAGCGAAAGCGCATGCTCGCCGGTACCCTGCTCATAGGTCTTGACGTTCACCACGATAGCTGGGAATTCCATGGATGTGTAATGCCAGCAGGGAATAAAATCTTGTCCCCGAGCGATACGTTTAAAAAACAGGCCGTTTTTCCCTTTTGAGGTGATACGATAGCAAACATCTTCCCGCCGTGCCCCGAATGCGAGGATGGCTCACTGGTTCCATTCTCCTTCGAGCACGATGTCTTCGAAAAATGGAAGTGCACCCACTGTGGGTACACCGTCGAGAAACGCTGACATACCACGCCGGCACAGCCGGCACATACCTGTCGGGGTGGCTCAGCCTGGTTAGAGCGCCTGACTCATAAGCACAGCTCAAGGGTTCGCTGGGATATCAGGAGGTCGCGGGTTCAGATCCCGCCCCCGACATTGCTTTACTGAACCCCGGACATGCTTCTGTTGGGGGTTACCTGAACCCCGGACGTAGTTAGCCGAAGGCTGGATCGCCAGCTCGTTTCCGGTGTTGTTCATCTTTGGTTTCTTGGAGGGGACTCAGTGCAGTGACGAATTCATCGCGGGGGAGTTCATGGTTGAGGTACCGGTCGGTCAGATCGCGGATGACATCATCGATGGTGGCCGCTGGCTGCTTCAGTCCAGCATGTCTGTGATTGTCTTTCCTGTGAAATTGATTGGTTCCGCGGTGTGCTGTTGCCCGTTGTAGGTGAAGGTGGCACTGGTGCCTATTTCGTAGTGGGTGGTCTCGTTGTGTTGGATGTGGCTGGTGAACCATTGTATGAGGTCGTTGTTGTCGATGATGGTGTCGCAGGCGACCGATGTGGTCTCATAGGGCGGGAGGGTGATGGGGTGGCTGAGGTGGCCGTGGCCGACGGTGAGATTGTTCATGTTGAAATAGTAGGTGAAGGTGTCCACGGTGATGGCGCTGTCCTGTGGATTGTAGAGGTCGACGGTGGCGTTGATGGTGATGGTCTGCTGGGTGATGTTATCCCAGTCGGCGGTGAAGTCGGTAGCGGTGAGCAGGTGGTAGTCCTGCCCCCGTAGGGGAACCGTGATGTCATGGGGTTGGTCGAGGCGCAGTGTGGAAAGGAAATCGGTGTCCACGGTGCCATAGGATTCTGTGATGGTTTTGGTCTGGTGGATGGGGCCTGCCGATGCTTTGACAGTATACTCGAAATCAATATGGGTTGTCTCGCCATGGCTGATATATGATGACCACCAGTCGGGTATCCTGCTCATATTGATGTCGCTGATATAGTCAACTATGGTTGTTCCTTGTTTGAGGATGACATCGCTGTCCCATCCTTCGGCAATCGTGATGTTGTTTAACAATATGGTGTACTGCAACGACGAAATCTTGACATTGAAAGGGTTTGGATTTTCCACGGTAACTGAAGTCACCAGTTCTGTCTCATTAGCTGAAATATTTCCCCATCTGTTTTCGATTGAAGCTACATACGGGGTCCCAAACCAGCCTGATAGAAAATCTGCGGCTACACAACCACAACAACGGCTATTGCCGCCACAACGACCACGACGGCCTTCTTCCACAACTCCATGATATTATTCTCCATATTCACTAATGGCGGCTCATTTTTCAACGTTTCCATCATAACATGGCTACAAAAATAACATGAAAAAACAGTAAGGCAGAGGCAGGATTTTAGAGTCTATTTACTGGTAAATTTTATGTATAGTATTTATTTAAGGATTTTTTAGCATATGTTAAAAATATTAATTTTTCCAGCACAAATAGGGGATTTAGAATAAATAATGAAACATAAAAGGTGACTCCGGCTGCAGAAGGGATAGGCCAATAGCAGCAATGGAAAAATAATTGTCCAGTAAACGGATCATTAAATTCCAAATTTCTACTCGAAGAGCCCACTATCACTTTTTGTTGTCCAAATATGAGGAGATAAATTGACACATTGTGCTGACAACATTACTAATTATTTACTCACAATTAGGTTTCATATATTCTATTTTTGGCATACCTTTTAAATGGCATTATAGATACACATATCGGAGGCACACATGAAGACAAAAAAGTTAGCCACGCTAATTTTAGTGGCTGCCAGCCTGGCAGTGGTAACCTTTCTTGTTTTCGGGCTAAGGTTTGGATTTCAGCCAATGGATGCAGGTGCCGCAGTACCACCTCCCATCGATATATTTGTCGATGATGATTATGATGCTCTTACGGACGGCTGGCATGTATATAGATGGGATAATATACAAGAAGCAGTAGATAATGCGACTAGTGGTGATACAATCTTCGTTTATAGTGGGATATACTATGAAAACATCGAGATTGATAAATCATTAACGCTTCAGGGTGAGGATAGAAATACAACCATCATTGACGGAGGGTACTTCGGAGATGTTCTTTATGTAAATTCTAACAATGTCATTATTAATAGTTTTACGATACTAAATGCAGGCTCAGAATTTGGAGATGCAGGGATAGAATTTTACAACGGATCTAGCTGTCATATTGAATACAATACCATCAGCAGCAATTGGTGGTATGCTATCTTTTTGAATTATTCCTGTAGCAATTGTGATGTAGCTAATAACACTATCATCGATAACTTTGGGGGCGTCTACCTAGACTCCACGAGCCACGACAATTTTATCACCGGCAATACAATACGTCATAACGACTT
>JBNGDQ010000018.1:0-16928 GCA_049975285.1 Thermoplasmatota archaeon | reverse complement strand
GAGCAGAACGGCTACCAGGATGACCAATGCAAGGATGACGGGCGCCTTGATCATCCAGGAGATACCGGTGGTCGCAACAACCAGAATGGCAACGAGCGCGATGAACACGGTGAGCGACGGCCACCGCTTTCCGTCATCATCGCTTTTCTGGTACTGGAAGTCGGGATTGGATTGGGTATCCCGGTCATGCTGCCGGAATACCGCTGCCATGACGAGGCCGATGACGATAGCCATGGTCACGGCGGCGAGAGCCCGAGCGGCGCCCATCTGCCAGCCGAGCACCCGGGCAGTGAGCACGATGGCGAGTACGTTGACCGCCGGGCCAGAGTACAGAAACGCCGACGCAGGGCCAATGCCGGCTCCACGCTTGTAGATGCCGGCGAAGAGCGGCAGTACGGTGCAGCTGCAGACAGCCAGGATGGCGCCTGATACCGACGCGACGGAGTAGGAGACATATTTTTTGGCCTGCGCTCCGAAATACTTGAGAATGCTCTGCTTGGAGACAAAGGCAGCGATGGCCCCCGCAATGAAAAACGCCGGGATGAGGCAGGTGAGCACGTGCTCGGACAGGTAGCCAGCCAGCGCGTCGACGCCGGCCTGAATGATTTCAATCATGGATATCCTGTTTCAAACATTTTTGAAACTGTATAAAGCAGGGCATATATAACGTTGATGGTTTCAATAAAATTTAGAATAGCCTGTGTGGCTCCACCGTCATGGCAGGTCATCCATCTTGGTGGACGGCTTTACCACGCGAACCCAGAGCCACTCCAGCGAATACCGGAAATCATATCGAGCCCAGACAGCGATAATCCCCAGCCAGATAATCACGTTGAACACGCCAAAGACGAGCATGGCCGGAATCGTCATATTCCAGCCCGGCATCACCCCGTCCAGCCCCTTCGCCAGCAGCTCAGACAGCGGCGTCTGCACGATATAAATCGTAAACGACACCCGTCCCAGCCGCTGGAGCCATACCGCTTTCTCCTGCCGCTTCGGAACATCAAAGACCAGAGAAGCAGCCACCACCGCCAGGATGAAGACACCCAGCTCAAACATGACCTTGGCAAACCAGAACATGTCCACCTCCGCGATGCTCTGCGGGATGAACACAAAGCCGAGTACGCCCAGCGCCAGCCAGCCAACCCCGAGCCAGGTCATCTGCCGAAGGCGCTCCCTGGACTCCATCCAGCTCAACATCAACACCGCGCCAAATAAGGCAAAGGCCAGATACGGCAGCAATGGATACGGCTTCGCGACGAAGAAACTCAGCATCGTGGCCAGGGCATACTGCCCCTCAGCTATCGAGGTCTCCACCAACGGCAGCAGATAAATCCGGATCACCGACGTCAGGACGACGAGTGCGCCGCCCGCGCTCAGGATAATCCTGTTCCGCCGCAGATCCCGGATGCCATCATTCCTGAACAGGAGGTACAGGATAACGCCGAGGAAGATGAGATTCCAGCTGAGCATGGACAGCGCCGACCCCTCGAATAGTTTGTCAATCCCGGGCAGCGTGAACTCCCCGTTACGGATGGACAACGCCACCAGCGAGTAGCTGTGCTCCCCGGTCTCAAAGTTATGGGTATGCGGCCCCAGGAACACGTTGTAGAGATAATGCGCCACCAGGAGAAACAAGCCCGCGTGCACCAGATGCAGGCATCCCTGCTTTCGCTGCCCCTTCACCGTCCTGCCGTGAGCCATGTAGGTATTCGCGGCGCCGGAGACCACGCCGAAGATACTCCCCATCAGGACCATGATAGCGATGACTGCGATGATGAGCGGCGGGTTGTCGAAATCAATGCTCATAAAATCGCCGTAATAGAAGACCACGGAATGCATGTATATGACGCCCAGGATGCCGATGCCTCTTACCACGTCCAGCGAGGCAACCCGTCTCATGTCTCACCTACCTCGAAGTCCCGCCGCACCCGGATGAGCTTGTCTCCCCTGTCCCGCTCAGGCAGGCCGCTCCGCACGATGACCGACGGCACTTCGCATCCATACTCCTGGAAGACATCCTCCAGCTGTTCACGCACCATGCAGGTGGTCTCATCCTCGTCAGTGTACGGCTCCAGGCGAAGATACACCATCACTCGATCCGGGCGCTCCTGTACCACCCGGTAATCAAGGATGGCATCCGAGCTCGAGATGATCGCCCGCCGGATATAATCCGGAAAAATGAACTGGTAGCCACCCGTCACGCGGGGTGCCCAGAAGATGTCATCCGCCCGGCCCTGGATGCTCTCTATGACCCGGAACGACGAGCCACAGTGACAGGGCTCCTCCCGGATGGTCACCACGTCGTTGAGTTCATACCGGATGAAGGGAAGCGCCGTTTTCACCAGATTGGTGACCAGCATGGTATGGCAGGGCTCCCCCGGGGGCGTCGGCTCACCGTGCTCATCGTACAGCTCCACCGCCACCAGGTCCTCATTGATGTGCAGGTTGCCACAGGGGCGACTGGCCGCAATGGCCCCCTCCGTCGCCTTGTAGATCTCGTAGACCTCGCAGTCGAACACCTCCTCCAGGTACTGCTCCACGTCCGGGGCCAGCACCTCGGCGTAGGAGACCAGCATCTCAGGAGCAACGCGCAGCCGTCCCGCCTGGTGCTCATCGGCCAGTATCCGGAGCATGGAGGCCGGAGCAGAGATAGCATTCGGCTGCAGTTTCTCCAGCTTCTCCCGGATGACCTCCAGCGAGTTCAACTGACTGATATAGGTGAGCCGGTGGCCAAACCGGTCGATGTTGAAGGCCGGCGATGACACCCGGAGGATAAAGGCCAGATTCATCTTGCCCTCTGGCCGAGGAAACACTGCGAACAGGTACGCGCGGAGTAGGTCTTCCTCCCGCTGTGATGTGATCTCGACGCCCTTGTTCCCGCTGGTTCCTGAGGACATGCCCACCGCATAGCCATGCAGCCGAGCGGAGAAATCCCGGGTTTCCTCCACTCTGAGGCAGAACTCCATGATTTCCTTCTTCGTCAGCCCTACCGTGTTGCACTCTGATAGATTATCCATCATCAGTTCCTTGTTCACGGTCGGGAGACGCCACACGTCATCGAGGTCATATCCCCGGTAATGACGTCGATAGAACGGTGCATTGTCCACGGCATATCGCACCAGTCGCTGGGCCTCCCGCCGCTGATACGCCCTGATTTGACCCTGGTTCATCCCTGCCCGGTGCCGGATGCGGAGATAGTCCAGCATCATCTGCAGCATGCCCATCCCGGCCACCCCTGATGCGCTACGACTGCCATCCACGTCAACATCCCGTCCACGCTATATAAAATATACAGGTATCTATTAATGTCAAACGCTGCATCTTTCCTCTCCCGAGCAGGGCTCCTGCCCTGCTGGCGCCACCAATAATATAAAAAATACGCCAGCCATACCCATCCATGGAGCAACCGGGCACCGTGCTCCCCGAAGACCAGGCCAAAGAGATGCTGCAGCGGTACGATATCCCCACTACGGAGTACGCCGTCGTCAGCAGCGCGGATGAAGCCGCCGAGCTCGACATTGCGTTCCCGCTCGTAGCCAAGGTCTGCTCGCCGGATATCCTGCACAAGACCGACGTGGGCGGCGTCCAGCTCAACATCCAGAGCCTGGAGCAACTGCACGATGCCGTAGCGTCGCTCGTGGAGCACTTCGATGCACCGGTGCTCGTGGAGCACATGGAGCCCTCCGGGGTGGAAATGATAGCCGGGTTGCTCAACGATCCCTCGTTCGGCCTGTCCATCATGGCGGGCATGGGCGGCGTGTTCACCGAGCTGTACAACGACGTCGCCTTCCGGCTGGTGCCCATCACCCGGCGCGATGCAGAAGCGATGCTCGATGACTTAAAAGCAAGCCAACTCTTCGAGGGATTCCGGGACATGCACCTCGACAGAAACGCTTTAATAGACATGCTTCTTTCCCTCTCAACCCTGGGAAGCGACCATCCTTCCCTCCATCAGATGGATTTAAACCCCGTGCTCGTCTATGAGGACGGAATCAGAGTCGTTGACGCCAAAGTCATCATAGGTGAATAAAAATGGATGTATTGTCAAATCAGTCAGACAAAGAAAAAGCATTGCTCCTCGGCAACGAAGCCGTGGTGCGGGGCTCACTCGAAGCAGACATCGACGTAGCCAGCACCTACCCGGGCACGCCGTCATCAGAAATCGCCGACACCTTCTCCGCCGTCGCCCGGCATTTCACCAGTCAGGGCAAAGACCCCGGCTTCTATTTCCAGTACTCCACCAACGAAAAAGTAGCGCTCGAGTTCGCCGCCGCCGCAGCGGTCTCCGGGCTGCGCGCCCTGACCTGCATGAAACACGTCGGGCTCAACGTGGCCAGCGACGCCTTCATGACCTACATGTACGTCGGCTGCCGGGCCGGCCACATCATCGTCAGCGCCGACGATCCCTCCTGCCATTCATCGCAGAACGAGCAGGACAACCGCTACTACGCCAAGTTCGGCCATGCTCCCATGCTTGAGCCATCCACGGCGCAGGAAGCCAAGGACATGGTCATGGCCGGCTTCGATATCTCCGAGGAGCTCAAGCTGCCCCTGCTCTTCCGGATGACCACCCGCAGCAGTCACGTGCGCGGCCCCGTCACACTGGGCGAGATGCCGTTCACCAAGCGCGTGGGCCACTTCGACAAGGACCCCATGATGGTAACCGTGCCCGCCGTGGCTCGACAGCAGCATCCCGTGCTCCTGGAAAAAATGGAGCGCGCCGCCGAGCTATCAGAAAAAAGCCCGTTCAACCGCGTCGAGGAATACGACGGCGACGTCGGCATCGTGACCTCGGGCGTAGCATACAACTACGTCCGCGAGGTCATCGCTGAAAACAATCTGGAATGCCGCGTGCTCAAGCTCGGGATGACCAACCCGCTCCCCCGGCAGCGCTGCCTCGACTTCATGGATAACTGCCGGGAGATACTCGTCATCGAGGAGCTCGAACCCTTCCTCGAGGAGCAATTCCGGGCCATGGCGCAGGAAGCCGGCCTCGATGTCACCATTCACGGCAAGGGCTACGGCGGCCTCCGCCGCATCTACGAGTACGACGTCGACATCGTCGAGCGGGCCATGCGGAAACTGTTCGGCATGCCTGACAAGCCGTCCGTCGAGCCCGCCAGGACGGAGCTGCCCCCCCGGCCGCCCGTCATGTGCCCCGGCTGCCCGCACCGCGCTACCTACTATGCCGTAAAACAGGTGGCGCCTCCGGATACCATCTATCCCACGGACATCGGCTGCTACACGCTGGGTAAGGCCCCGCCGCTCAACGTGGCCGACTTTTTGCTCTGCATGGGCTCCAACGTGGGCACCGCCTGCGGCTTCGGTCAGACCACGGACCAGCCCGTCATCTCCTTCATGGGCGACTCCACGTTCTTCCACTCCGGGCTACCCGGCATCGTCAACGCCGTGCATCACAACATCGACTGCGTCATCACCGTCCTCGACAACCGAACCACGGCTATGACCGGTCATCAGCCGCATCCCGGCACCGAGCTGGACGGCATGGGCTACCCGGCAGTGCAGCTCAAAGTCGAAGACGTCGTCAAAGGGCTCGGGGTCCAGCACGTCGAAGTCGTCAACCCCAACAACGTCAAAAAAACCAGGGAGGCGTTCCAGCGAGCTCTCGATTATGAGGGTGCAGCCGTGGTCGTCTCCAAGGCACCCTGCCGTCTCATCATCAAGACACATGGCTCATTCGAGGTCGACCAGGACAAATGCACCACGTGCGAAACCTGCATTGAATCCTTCGGCTGCCCCGCCTTCTACTATGACGATGACGGCAACATCAGGATAAACGAAACACTGTGCAGCGCCTGCGGGGTCTGCACCCAGATATGCCCCGCCGGGGCCATCAGGAGGCGAAAACAATGAAGAAACGACTGCTCTTCGCCGGCGTCGGCGGCCAGGGCGTCCTCACCGGCGCCAAAATCCTGGCGCAGGCAATGCTTGCTCAGGATGTGCACGTCTTCATGTCCGAGGTCCACGGGATGGCGCAGCGTGGCGGCAGCGTCGTCTGCACCGTCTGCGCTGGTGACGTGCATTCTCCCCTGATAGCTGACGGGACCGCGGATGCCATCATTGCCATGGAACCCATGGAAGCCCTGCGGCGCATCCACAGGCTTCGCCCCGACGGCGTCGTGCTCACCGACGTAAACCCTGTCATTCCGCCCAACGTCTCCATGGGCTACCACGAGTATCCATCGCTCGACGACGTCTTCGCCGAGATAGCGGAGCGCGCCACCCTGGTGAAAATCGACGCGTTGCAGCTCGCCAGGGATGCCGGCCATGCTATCACCAAGAACATTGTCATGCTGGGCGCCCTGGCCGGGCTTGATGTCCTGCCCGTGCAACCGGATGCTATATTGACCTCGGTCCGGCAGGCTGTCCCCGATGACTACGTCGAGATGAACGAGAAAGCGTTCAATCTGGGCTTCAAGGCCACCCGGAAATAATTTAGATCAGTTCTATCTCCCGGGGCCAGGTCTCCGCGAGGCATACCTCCCAGACGCGCCCGATGAAATCCAGGGAGAACAGATTCTGCAACACGTGGACCCAGTAGTTCCCTCGATCCGTCATGTCTATTTGGTCGCCATGGTCAACGGCGAATCCCAGCCGCTCGAATACAGCGAAGGTGGTCCCGAAGACCTCGTCGAAATTCCGGCTAAATGTCATCCTGAACGCGTTTTTGTCGATATGGGTCTCATAGATCCGCCAGTACAGCCAGTGGATCATCTCCTCCCGTTCGGTGAAATCAATAGTCAACGCCACCGGTGGCTCCGCTTGCTTTGCTACATGGCTGATGTAGGCGTCCACGTTGAACACATTGATATAAAAAAAGCCCGGGATGAGCGAGCCAGCCCCGGCGCCCAATCCCACGTAGCGTGGCACCGTTACCGAGCTGTACTTAGCAGCGCTGGGCCGGGTGAACGACCAGACGCCCGTGCGCTCCAGACCCGCCTCGTAGCATAGCCGTTCGATGCAGCGGAGCATATCCCGCCGCTTCGCCATGCCCGGCAGCCGCATGTCGCTCCGGTGGACCATGTCCTCCAGCCCGGTATGCGGAAACGTAAAAATCGGGTACGCCGATATCTGGTCCACGTCGAGCGAGAGCGCCGTCTCGATGTCCCGCCGGACGTCCTCCGTCTCCTGATTGGGCAGCCCGAACATCAGGTCAATGTTGACACAGTCGAAGCCACCGTCCATGAGCAGCTTTACCGCCTGCTGCGCTGTACCGCTGTCGTAGGGGCGCCCTATCTTTTCGAGGTGGCCATCGCTGAACGACTCGACGCCCATGCTCACGCTGCCGACGCCTAGCTGCTTTAGCTGCGCTATCATGTCCGGCGTGACGTCGTTGGGATGCGTCTCCGACGAGACATGGCAGCAGACCTCGAAGGACTCCCGCACCTCATTGATTATGTCCTCAAGTCCGCTGCCCAGCATCGTGGTCGGCGTTCCCCCGCCGATATAAAAATCCGTCACCTGCATGCTGGCGAGCCGCGGGGCATAGAACGCTATCTCCTCCCGGACGGCATCAGCATAGGAACGCGCCTTCCGCTCGTCATATGTCTCCTTGAAATACGGGCAGTAGAAGCAGGGACGCCGGCAGAAGGGAACATGCAGGTACACTCCCAGGTCGTCCATGGCCAGGCTGTCAAGGTCGGGGCGCCCGCGCTGCATAGCCATGCCCCGGGAGCCCGTCATCAGGAATTTAACCGTCTGTCGTACAAGCCGGCTCAGCACATGTTCCATCTCTCTATTTTATAAATATCTTTTCGACGCTGCTGGTAGCAACCCATATGTTAAAAAACCACGAGCGCTTATAAATAGGTGAACGAGACGATGCTGCAGCGCAGCGGAAGCCTGCGCACGGCCACCTTCGCAGCCGGATGCTTCTGGGGCGTCGAGGCTGCCTTCAGGGAGCTCGACGGCGTCATCTCTACCATGGTAGGCTACACCGGGGGGACCACGCTCAATCCCTCCTACAAGGAGGTCTGCACCGGCACCACGGGACACGCCGAAGCCGTCCAGCTCAGCTACGACCCCGACGTCATATCCTACGAGGAACTCCTCGACGTCTTCTGGGACATCCACGATCCCACGCAGCGAGACCGGCAGGGACCCGACGTGGGCAGCCAGTACCGCTCCGCTATTTTTTACCACGACGAGGAGCAACGCCAGGCCGCTGAACAGTCACGACGGCAGCTCCAGCAGTCCGGCCGTCTCCACGGCGACATAGCCACAGAGATAACGCAGGCTGAGCCGTTCTACCCCGCCGAGAAGTATCACCAGCGCTACTACGAAAAACACGGCTGCCGGCGCTAATGATGCTCCAGCTGGTGATGGTACTGCTCCCGGGTCATCAGGTTGCTGCAGGCCCGCTGAACGACCTCAGGCAGCGCGGGATGAATATGCATCGCCTGCAGCAGCGGATACACCTGGCGCTCCGGCGTATACATCAGGTTGACGATCTCCTGGATGAGCACGGAGGCCATGGGACCGACGATGTGAGCACCCAGGATGTATAGCTCCTCTCGCTCCAGGATAACCTTGACGAAGTAATCCCTGGCATGCATGGCGTCGCCCTTGCCCGTGTTTTCGTAGCGGTAGAAGCCAATGAGGATGCCATCGTCGCCGTACTCCTCGACGGCCTCGTCCTCGCGCATGCCAACCGCCGCAATCTCAGGCGAGGTAAAGACCGCATGGGGGACCGCGTGATAGTCAACCGCCATGTCCTTATCGAGCAGCGCGTTGTGGTATACTACCTCGACCTCATGGTTGGCGACGTGCTTGAACAGGTAGCGGCCGGTTGCATCGCCCAGCGCCCACACGTTGGACTGTGAGGTCTGCAGATGCTCGCCGACCGTGATCCAGCCGTGCTCGTCGACCTCGATGCCGCCTTTCTCCGGCTGGAGGATGTCGGTCTCGGGAGCCCGGCCGGTGGCGATGAGTACCTCTGACGCCTTGAAGGATACCTCGCTTCCGTCATCGCGATTCACTGCTATGATAGTGACTTCATCATCGCCCTGGGACATGGATCTGACCTCGTGGTTGGTGACGATGTCGAGATGCTCCATGAGCTTGTGCTGCGCCACCGCTGATATCTCGGGTTCCTCGTCGGGCAGAAACTGGGGGTTGCGTCCCACGATGGTGACCTTGGTGCCCATCAGCGAGAAGAAAAAACCATACTCGGCGGCGATGTAGCCGCCCCCGACGATGACCAGGCTGTCCGGCCGTTCTTCCAGGTCGAGCAGCGTGCTGCTGGTGTGGAAGGCCACGCTGTCGATACCCTCGATGGGCGGGATAGCTGGCTTTGAGCCCGTGCAGAGCACGATCATGTCTCCCGTGATGGTTTCCTCGCCGACCTCCAGCGTGTACGGCTCGATGAACCGGGCGACCTCTCGGTAGTAATCTATCTGCTCTGCCTCCTGTAATCCCTGCCGGATGTTCTCGATGTCCTCACCGATGTTATCCCGCATCGCCTGCATGATGCCCCTGAAGTCGACCTCGTTGATGGTAGCATCGATGCCGAACTCCTTGCCCTGCGTCATCATATGCAGGAGCTCCGCCGGGTAGAGCAGCAGCTTGGAGGGAATACACCCCCGGGTGAGGCAGATGCCGCCCGGCGTGTTACGGTCGATGACGGCAATGCGGCCGTCGGGATGCTCGCGTAAAAACGGGTCGATCAGGCTCGTGGCCGTCCCGGTGCCGATGATGATGAGGTCGTAGTCGATTGCCATGAAAACGAAACCAGGTCGGTCATTTATAGTATTTCATTTGTATGCTGTGGCCACATACTCGCTGGTGAAGGCGCTGACCAGGGTGCCGTAGTTCGGCCGGAAACGGACAATGTCGCCGACCTCGTAGCCGTCTTTGAGGTGGAGGACCAGGTGGTCGCTGCTGCTGGCCAGTATCTCAATGTCTTCGTCGAGCGGTGTGAGCCCGTCGGTGATGACGTCCTGCCGCCCGATCGCGGCGATGCCCCGGGTGATGACCCCGCGGTTTTCGAATGAGGGGGTCTCCCCGTATGCATTCTGGGTGAGCTCGCCGTCCGGCAGTGAGGGCTTGTCTTTGACTTCGATGAGCTCCGCCTCGACGGTGAAGACATCCTGATGGGTGCCGGGAATCGCCTCACGGTTCACGGTCTCCAGGCCGAGGAGGATACCCTCGCCGACGCGGAGGTTGTTGATGAACGTAGCGGGATGATCCCCCTGAAGCATGAGGGGCACGTTGGCAGAGTTCCCAGCCCCTATCATGGGCAGCGTTATGTCGAAGGATTCCTGTATCTCCTGTACGAGTTCCTCGAACGCCAGCATTTTCTCCCGGGTGGGAATGACGCCGGTCAGGCAGGTCAGGTTGACGCCGAGGCCGTACAGCTCGACGCCGTCCAGGGAAAGCGTTTGATCGACTACGTCGTGCAATTGCTCCTGGGGGATGCCCTCCCGGCGTTCACCGAGCTCGGCCATGAGAAGCACGCGATGGATGACGCCCTGTTCCTGTGCCTCCCGTGCGAGTGCCTCGATGACCACTGGCTCGGTGTTGAGCGATATGTCGGCATGTTCGACGACGGTGTCGACGCGGCTGAGCTGTGGGGTGCGCAGCAGCATCATGTCAGCATCGATGCCCGCCTGCCGCATGCGGATGATGTTCTCGATGCGTGAATCGGCGAGGCTCGTGACGCCCCCGTTAAGCATCGCTCTCGCCACCTGGGGATCGCCGCGGCATGCTTTTGTAACGCCGGTGACGTCGATGTCGTAGCGTCCTGCCAGCTCCACGATGGTGCTGACGTTACGCTCCAGCTTGTCCAGGTTGACGACGACGCGCGGCAGGGGTGTTTCATCCATGCACGTGATGAATCAGCCGGGTGTTATAAATATGCGGGCTGCCACACCTGCAACTATACCGCTGGATAAATTTTATATAGAAGAAGTATTATACACCTCCGGTGATTGACATGATGTCAGGAAGACAACCAATATTCATCCTGAAAGAAGGAACAGAACGAGAACGAGGCCGCGACGCGCAGCAGAACAACATTCGCGCAGCGCTGGCCATCGCAGATGCGGTCCGCTCCACACTCGGGCCCAAGGGAATGGACAAGATGCTGGTTGACAGCATGGGCGACGTCATCATAACCAACGACGGCGTCACCATCCTCAAGGAAATCGATGTGGAGCACCCCGCGGCAAAGATGATCGTCGAGGTCGCGAAGACCCAGGACGAGGAATGCGGCGACGGAACAACAACGGCCGTGATCCTCGCCGGTGAGCTCCTCAAAAAGGCGCAGACCCTGCTCGAGCAGGACGTCCACCCCACGGTCATCGCGGACGGCTACCGCATGGCGAGCCGAAAAGCAGTCGAGGTCCTGGAAAACATAGCCCAGGACGTCAAGCCCGACGACAAAGAGATACTGATGAACATCGCCGGCACCTCCATGACCGGCAAAGCAGCCGCTGCCAACAAAGACCTCCTCTCCGAAATCGCATTTCGGGCGGTCAGCGCCGTATCCGACAAAGAGGAAGATGGCACCCTTTCCATCGACTTGGACAACATTAAAGTCGAAAAGAAACAGGGCGGCTCCGTCGAGGACACCCGCATGATAGAGGGTATCGTCATCGACAAAGAGCGCGTCCACCCCAACATGCCCCGCTCCATCAAGGACGCCAAGGTGCTGCTACTCAACACGGCTCTCGAAGTCAAGAAGACTGAAGTCGACGCGAAGATACAGATCAACGACCCCACGCAGCTCCAGAAGTTCCTCGACGAAGAAGAAGGCATGCTTCGCAAGATGGTCGACAGCGTCAAGAAGAGTGGAGCCAACGTCGTCCTCTGCCAGAAGGGCATCGACGACCTCGCCCAGCACTACCTCTCCAAGGCAGGCATCTTCGCCGTGCGACGGGTCAAGAAATCCGACATGGAGAAACTCGCTCGGGCTACCGGAGCATCCATCGTCTCCGAGCTCGACGAACTCGAAGAAGGCGACCTGGGTCATGCTGGTACCGTCGAAGAACGCAAAATCGGCGACGACGAGATGACCTTCGTCACGGGATGCCCCGAGGCAAAGGCCGTGACCGTCCTCATCCGCGGCGGCTCCGAGCACGTCGTCGACGAAATCGAGCGCGGCCTGCACGATGCATTATCCGTCGTGGCAGCCACCCTGGAAGACGGCAAAATGACCGCTGGCGGCGGCTCCGCAGCCACCGAGATATCCCTTGCCCTGCAGGATTACGCCAGCAGCGTCGGCGGCCGTGAGCAGATGGCCGTCCGAGCCTTCGCTGAGGCCGTCGAAGTCGTCCCCAAGTCGCTGGCAGCCAACGCGGGCATCGACGCCATCGACATGCTCATCGGGCTGAAGAAGGCGCACAAGGAAGGCAAGAAGAACCACGGCGTCAACATCATCGACGGCAAACCCGGCGACATGAAGAAACTCGACGTCATGGAACCCCTCCGCGTGGGCACCCAGGCCATCAAGTCCGCTACTGAAACAGCGGTCATGGTGCTCCGCATCGACGACGTCATCGCCTCCAAGGGCAGCCGCGGAGGCGGCGGCGAGGAAGGCGGCGGTATGCCCCCGGGCGCCGGCGGCATGGGCGGCATGGGTGGAATGGGCGGCATGATGTAAGGCCGACCCCCGGCCTCTTTTCCCTTTTTTACCCATCTTTTTTATATCTCTCTCACGTTGCCAGTGCCATGGATCCCGTCAGAGACATTACGCCACGACCCGGCATGAGCGCTAGTGAGCTCGTCCGGCAGATGCAGGCAGGCGGCGGGTTCACCGCTAAAAAAATCGGTGACGCGGTCGACATCCTCGAGGACATGATAACCAGGGATTTCCATGTTAGCCTCACCTTCCCTGCGTGCATCATCGCTACCGGCGTCCGGGGTGTCATCCGGGAGCTCGTGCAGCGCAACCTCGTTGACCTCATCATCACCACCTGCGGCACCCTGGACCACGACATAGCGCGGACCTACCGTGACTATCAGCACGGCTCATTCAGGCTCGATGATGTCGAGCTGCACAAGAAAGGCGTCAACCGGCTGGGCAACATACTCGTCCCCAACGACAGCTACGGCGGCATCATCGAAGAAAAAATGCAGGCCTGGCTGCCCGCGTTGGCGGGACAGCAGGAGACATGGAGTACCCGGGAGCTCTGCACCGCCATCGGTCAGCGGCTCGACGAGAGCAGCATTCTCTACTGGGCAGCCCGCAACGACGTGCCCGTCTACGTGCCCGGCATCACCGACGGTGCCGTCGGCTCCCAGATATGGCTCTACGCGCAGTCGCATCCCTTCCATGTTGACCTCATAAAGGACGAGCAGGAGCTCTCCGACACGTTTTTCAGCCACGAGCGAGACATGGGCGCCCTCATCATCGGCGGCGGTATCTCCAAGCATCACCTCATATGGTGGAACCAGTACCGAGGCGGGCTGGACAGCGCCGTCTATATTACGACGTCGCCGGAGTATGACGGCTCGCTCTCCGGGGCCAGAATGCGGGAGGGTATCTCATGGGGCAAGCTCCGGGAGACCGCCCGGCATGTCACCGTTGAGGGAGATGCGACGGCTCTGCTCCCCTTGATGATAACCGCGCTGCTGGAGCGGCTGCCCTCAGTTCGATGACTGTTCCACATTTTTTATAATGGTAAAGCCTGTTGTGAAGAGAAGATGAGGACGCGTTACTCTTTCGCCATGCTTGTGGCCGCAGGGCTCCTCCTCGTGGGGAGCGTGTCAGCGGTGCCCTTCAATGACAATGACACCGGCTATTTTGATATCGGCAGCTTTCGCTCCTATGAGGCCGGCGGTTTCATGGGGAAATATGCAGAGCAACCCGAGGGCTACATCATCTCTGTGTATGCAGCTGACGGGTCACACATCCTGGACATCGCCTATCATGACAACGCCATCGACCTGTACTTCCAGGTGCTGAACGACGCGGTGCTCAAGACGCTGCTGGAAAAAGAGGAATGGCTGCGGGATTACATCAATCAGCTCTCCTACAAAAAGCTGACCTGGAAGGGTACCGACCAGTCAACCTGCATCTACTCCGATGAGCACTGCACAGTGGAGATACACAACACCTCTGTCAAGTTCCTCAAGATACAGACCACGGGAGACATCATTTTCTCGAACCTCGCTGATTACACCGTCGTACCGCATCCCAAACGCCCGACCACCATCAATATCTCACAGGAGAACGCGGCAGGCGAGACTGTTTTCTCTGGAAAAATCATGAGCAGTAATCCACTCTCCTGTCACGATGCCACCGTCGTAGCCCATCAGACAGCGATGTTCCGCAGCGTGGAAATCGGCACCGTCGACGACGAGAAAGCGATACGGACCGTGGCGGATGCCATCGAAGCCGGCACCCTCGGTGGAGAAATCACCGTCGTGAGAAACGGAGAAGATACATACAAGACCGATGCCATATCATATTACTCAAATGTTACCGTTACCGCCGTAGAACCCGAGTTCTCCCGGAACAAAGCCGTCTTCAACGTCAGCGGAGACAGCCACGCGACCGGTAAAACCGTCAAGCTTAATTTCGGTCAAAATACGTTCTCCTCCATCGACATAGATGAGCTGGAAAAGAACCTGAAGGTATCCTTCGACGGACGCGACGTGAAGATGGCCGATGGCCTTTCCGATGTGCTCAACCCAAACGACGACGGCCTGCAACCAGAATATGCGCTCGTGGAGGTCCAGGCGAGCGGTGGAAAAGAATTTTTCGTCCTGGTCAGCATCCCCCATTTCAGTGACCACCAGATCGTCATACAGATGATTGAAGACAACCCGCTGCTGCTCGCCCTGGCCGCAACAGGCGCCATCGCCATTGTTATGGTAGCCGCCTGGGGCATGTTCCGCCGGGATTAATCCTCTGTTTCTTCCTCGGAGCGTGGATGCAGCGCTGTCCAGGTGTCAATGAAGCTATCGACAGCCGTATCAACAAAGGTATCCTGGTAGGTGATGAGCGCGTTGGCCACGGCTTCCTCGTCGATGACCTCGTAGGCGGTCTTCCGGCCCAGGGATACCCCCTCGATGATACCTGCCTTGGCCAGTTTCTTGAGATGAAATGAGACCGTGGATGGTGATTTACCGACTGCGCTACAGATATCCTTATGAATGGCTCCCGGGTGCTCCAGCAGAAACAGGACGATCTGCCGAGGCGTCTCCTGCCGCATAAGGGATATAATCTTCTTGTCCTGCATCCCCACCTTTTTAGCGGCGAAATAGCGGGTGTAGCGGCCGTCCTTCCGGGCCACGACAAGCCCCCGCTTCTCCATGTAATGCAGATGATAATCCAGCGTGCTCAGAGAGATATCCAGGCGGCGGGCAATCTCCCGTTCATGCAGCCCGGGATACCTGACGATCAGGTCATAGATAGTCCGTCGCGTTTCCAGCGCCAGCGAATCCTCTTTCATCATGGCCGCGCACCCGTCACCTCATCGCTTCGCGGTCGCCAGATACAGGAACACGATGACGCAGAGGTCCAGCGCGATGAGGCTGGTGCTTTGCTCCACCACTTCGAGCAGCAGCAGGACGCCCTTGACGACGAAGAGCGCGAACGCCGCCGTCAGCAATCCCAGCTTTACATCTCTCACTCTGGCGAAGGATACCGCCGACACGGCCATCAGCAACCCTGATAGCCCGGCCATGATAATGGATGAAAATAATACGATTTCCTCGATGGCAACACCCCGAGACATTTATCGGATGAGAATATAAAAACCTTTACGTTCGATGCTTGTCCGAGACGATTCGATGTTTGCACAATATCCTTTATAAATTATGTCCCCGTTGGTATCTCTACACCATGGGGGATAAGAAGAGGGTTTCCCTCCTCTCTCTTTTTCTCAATCACCGCCTCTTCATCCCCCTTGCCTCCCTTTTCACCGCGGGCACAACATTTTTATTATCTCGGCATCCCCCCGTATCATCTTTTTATAGCAGGGCTCATTGAGTATACATGGGACGGGCAGGCGTTGCCTCGCTGCCACTCCACGGCGGGAAGGCACCCCGCTGGCTATTCAACCGCATGGTCACACTCGCTCGAGCCATCTTTGACGTCATGCTCCTTGAAAACGACGCCGCATACGTCCTCCAGTTGCTCGCCGACCCATTCTGGTTCCAGGCGCTCTCCTGCGTCCTCGGCTTCGACTGGCATTCCTCAGGGACGACCACCGTCACCTGCGGCGCCCTGAAGGAAGCACTGGCTGACCACGATGTCATCCGGGTGGCCGGCGGCAAAGGCAGCCGCTCCCATGACACGCTCGACGAACTCGGCGGTCTCGGTGATGCTTTCACGCTGGACGAGCAATGCATCGAGATGCTTCGCTACATGAGCCGGATGACCGCCAAGGTGGACAACGCCGCCGTACAGGATGGCTACCAGCTCTACCATCACGTCATGCTCGTCACCCGGGACGGCGACTGGGCCGTCATCCAGCAGGGCATGCACTCCGGGCAGCAATACGCCCGCCGATACCACTGGCTGTGCAACGAGGTATACGACATGGTGGAGGAACCCCACACGGCCGTGCTGGGCGAGCCCGGCGAGACCATGAACCTGACTGCGCATGACAGCCATGAGGCACGTCACACCTCCGTCGACCTCATCAACGATGGCCCCCGTCACCTCCAGCGGGACTGGAAGCTCCTCACGCTGCCCAGCCAGCAGACCACGCTTGACGGACGCCGCGGCATGCAGGCCAAGACGCTGCACATGCCCCGCCAGTTCAACTGGTCGCTACTTCAGGAAGCATATGAGCTACAGCCCGCCGGCTATGAGGACATGCTCGCCATCCAGGGTATCGGCCCAGCCACGGTACGCGCTCTGGCCTACATCGCTGCCCTCATGTATGGCTCGCCACCTGCCTGGCAGGACCCCGCCAAGTACTCGTTCGCCGTCGGCGGCAAGGATGGCATTC
>JBNGDQ010000017.1:0-17628 GCA_049975285.1 Thermoplasmatota archaeon | reverse complement strand
GCAGATACTGTCTCGTGCCTCCGAGGTTCACGCCTCGTAGTAATGAGACAACGATTTAAAAATATTAAGCGTTTTTAGGGATCACGGGCGGCTGCCGTAAGGTACTCAGTCGGGTCAAGCAGGGCATCAGGCCGTGCTGATCCAAACCAGTTGCCGCCCAGGTATGCTTCAGTCTCTGCTGGCCGGGTCCGGTATAGCTCAAAGTGGAGCATGGAGACCGCATCCCGGTTGCCGAGATGTTGGATGTAGACTGGCGCGTCTTCCGTGATAGCATCACGGTCGAGGACGGTTCCCACGTGGCCGATGACATCGCCGCCATGCACCTCATCGCCAGCCAAGACGGAGACATCATGAAGCTCCGCGTATTTAGCTATCACGGCCTCATGCTGTACGAGCACGTAATACGTGGTGTTCCAGTAAGCCAGGATTTCCTTCGAGGTCATGATGCCCGTGTCCAGTACCCTGCCAGCTTCGACGGCGCAGATCGGGCTGCCATGTGGGGCATATATGTCGATGCCGCAGTGACGGCGGTCACCGCGGTTCTCCCAGAATGAGCCAGGGTCGCCATGTGAGGGGACCGTATGGCTTTCGCTGTCGGGGACCGGCCAGTGTTTGATGGTCATGCCAGGCCTGCCCGGGTAATCTGGAAGGTGGCCTGTTCGCCGCTGGGTTTAGCGCGATGTTTGAGCAGCTCAGCGAGTCGCGTCTCGGTGCCATCATCCCGCTGCTCGTCTACCTTGTGCAGGCAGAGCGCCGTCTTGACCATGTGGTCGATGCTGCGGCCGCCGAAGGGACGTATCTGGCCGTCCATGGCGTAGACCTGCGATGTCACCACCACGGGGATGTTTCGCTTCCGGGCGGCTACCTGGAGAGTGACCAGCTGGCGGCTGAGGGAGCGCGTGGCGGTGCCCTCGTCGCCGTTCATGTCAAGGCGGTAGTAGAGGTTGACGCTGTCCACGATGATGAGACCAGCCTCGATTTTGACTGCCTTCTCCACCATGTGCTCCTGTTCCTCCATCGAGTATGGCTGAAAAAAGAGGATCTTCTTGGTCACCTCGGTGCTGCCGTCGCAGATCTGAGCCAGTCGTTCCTCGGATACACCCTCGGTGTCCACGTAGGCTACCTTGTCTCCCCGGGCAGCGCAGTTACAGGCAGCCTGCAGGCAGATGTTCGTCTTGCCGCTGCCCCCCTCGCCGTGTATTTCGGTGACGATACCGCATTCGAGGCCACCGCCGAGGAGCTGGTCAAGCGATGCGCAGTTCAGGGGAAGGGTGCACTCATCCACGGATAGCAAGTACCGGCGGGCTAAAAAGGTTTTCGTTTATCCGTCGAGGAGGCTGCTCACCTGGCGGATCTCCATGAGATTGGTGATACCGGTCACCGAGTTGGGGACCCCAGCGGTGATGACGAGGATGTCGTCGTCGGTGACATGGCCCTGCTGTTTCAAAAACGAGGTGGTATCATGGATGAGGTCGTCGAAGTACTCCTGGAAAGCGATGTAGTAGGGACGGACCCCCCAGACCAGCCTGAGCTGCCGCTGGACGACTCGGGAGTTGGTGAACGCGATGATATCCGTCATGGGACGATACTTGGAGATATTTCGAGCCGTGGAGCCCGAGGAGGTATGAGCGACGATGTAGTCCACCGGGATCTCATTGCAGACCTGCCAGACGTTCTTGCATATGATATCCGCTATGCTGTGGCTTCCGCTTTCCACGGTCCAGTGGACATTGTCCCGGAAAAACGTTTCCACTTTTTCCAGCACCTCAGCCATGAACGTGAACGCTTCCACAGGGTACGAGCCCACAGCGGTTTCCTCCGACAGCATAACCGCATCGGTACCATCCAGCACCGCGTTGGCCACATCTGAGGCCTCCGCTCGCGTCGCCCGGGGGTGTTCCGTCATGGATTCCAGCATTTGCGTGGCGGTGATAACTGGCGTGCCCCGCTCGTTGCATTTCTTGATGATGTTCTTCTGCGTCAGCGGGACGTCAGAGGCAGGTATCTCGACGCCGAGGTCCCCCCGGGCTACCATGACGCCGTCCGTCGCCGCGATGATAGCATCAATGTTCTCCAGCGCCCGCATACTCTCAATCTTTGATATGACGCCCGCCTGGGAGCCATGGCAGCGGAGCAGTTTCCGTATCTCGCGGACTTCACCGGCGCTCTCCACGAATGAGGCAGCCACGAAGTCAACGTCTTTCTCAATGCCGAATCGGATGTCAGCCCGGTCCTTCTCCGTCGGCGCCTTCAGGTCCAGGTCCCGTCCGGGCACGTTGACGGACTGCTGGCTGGTGACCGTCCCCCCGTAGCGCACCGTGCAGACTGCATCATGGTCAATGGATTCGACGACCAGACCGACGTTGCCGTCGTCCAGCAGGATGGTGTCTCCTTCTCTTATGTGCTGCAAAAAATCTGGGTACGTCACGGGCAGCGATGGTTTGTCGCTCTCACGGTCATCGGTGGTCAATCTGACCGACATGCCCTCCCTGAGCTCGATGGGCTGCTCGAGGACACCGAGGCGTATCTCTGGCCCCTGCGTGTCCAGCATGATGGCTACGTCGTCGCGGATCTCCCGGATGTCGTCAATGTTTCGTCCATGCTGTTCATGGGTACCATGCGAGAAGTTGAGGCGAGCCACGTCGAGCCCGCCGTTGATGAGCTGCTGGAGCACTGCATGGTCTTGTGAGGCCGGCCCAATGGTCGCCACTATCTTTGTCTTTCTCATGGTCGCGTCTCGACAGGATAACCGTAAGGCATTCAAGATGTTTACGCTGACTGTACTGCTGGCACGGAAAATGCTATGTAACCGGCCTGTATCCCCTAGTCGTGAAGAAAGCCGGTCTTTTCCTCGTCGTCATCCTGGCGCTTTCCATCGTATCTCTGACGGGCTCAGCTGATGGGACACCAGCGGTGTACTACGTCGGGGGGACCGGAAGCGGCAACTATACCTTTATCAGCCCGGCGATTGATGCGGCTGGCTCCGGCGACCGGGTCATCGTCTATCCCGGTATGTATAGCCCCCTGGATATCAATAAATCCCTCACCATCGAGGGGCGGCAGGCCGTCGTTCCCTCCATAGTGGTCTCCGCGGAGCACGTCAACCTGAGCGGGTTCATCGTCACCGGCGGCAGCCATGGCATATCCATACTGGGAAATCATGCCACGGTATCCGGCTGCATCGTCCTCAATCACACCTATGGGATTACCATTGAGGGCAGCCATACCTGCATCACGGGGAATCATGTCTTCAAGAACAGCTACTATGGCATCTGGCTGAAACATGCTGCGGCAGCCCAGGTGGACAGCAACGACGTCTACCGCAACCATGAAGGCATCTATGTCCACCAGGCTGATAATGCAACCATTACCAGCAACGCGATAGCGAACAATACGTATGGCATCCATCTGGCAGGGACGAGGCACGCCGCCGTATACCACAATGCAATCCTGGACAACCGGGAGCGTGGCCTGTATTATTGTTGCCAGAGCGAAGAGAATGTCATCCAGGGAAATGCGTTCATGCGGAACGAGGTCAACGCGTGGGGCTACGATGGAGCAAACACCTGGGATGACGGAAGCCAGGGGAACTACTGGGATGATAGCAATGGCAGCAGCTACATCATCGACGACGACAACATTGACCATCATCCGCTCCGGGAGCCCCCTGTTATGCCTGACTTTCCTGACAGCATATACATCCTCTCCCCGGCGGCGGGGCAGCAGGTAAACGGCAGCGTGGTCATCCGGGGCGTCTCCGAGCAGGCGAAATCCGTTGACATCCGCGTGGACAACGGCTCCTGGACTCGAGCGCAGGGCAACTTCCTGTGGCGAGCAGTGCTGGACAGCACCACGCTGGCTAACGGCACCCACATCATACAGGCAAGGTGTGGAAACGCCTCTGCATCGCTTACTGTTATCGTGGACAATCAAGCGGAAACGAGAGATGCCATTCCGGCTGTTGCTCCAACTGGCATCCTGATGGCCCTGTTTGCTGCGCTGTTCTTGCTCCGTCGACGGCGGTTTCACCCGGCGCGGCACGCTTAGCTGCTGATGCCGCCGAGCTGGAGGGATGGATCACCGAGGAGCACCCAGGCCGTGACGGTCTTGCAGTCCCAGATGTCGAGGTAGGCGTTGTTCCATTCCACGGGTGCCGTGTTGAGGTATTCAGTGACGGCTGCATCGCACATCTCGCCTGCAATCGTGATGTCATGTTGGCCGTACTGTTTGAAGACCAGGACGTCGAGGTAGCCGCTCGCGTATTCAATAATATCCGGGTCGCCGTTGCCGTTGACGTCGTCATCCGCGCCCCAGGAGAGACTGGTGAAACCCGTGGTGGCGATGGCGCCCTTGTTTATGGCGCGGACGAGCTGCCAGGCGAAGCATTCATAGGTGTGGCTCATGTCGGCGATGTGGCAGCCACCGAGCACGACGAAGGGAAGCTTGCCAGCGTTGTCCAGCGAGGGAATGTCCTGCACCTGGATACCGATCCATGTGCCGTAGTCATGCGGGGGATGGGTGGCCCAGGAGAGATAGTTGCCGTGGCCTTCCAGGTTGACGAAGCCGGCGCCCTGACTCCACTCATTGATGATATCCTCCTTGGTCAGCCGTCCGTTGGAGCCGAGGAGTTTCACTGGCGTAAAGCCGTCCATGTAGTCGACTGACTGATTGACGGTGATCTCGCCCTCATAGTAATCAGTGCCCCACTGCGGCATGTCGTTGAAGGAATCACCGCCAGCCACGATGAATCGATTGTACCAGTCGCCGGCCGGGCTGCTCTCATAATCAATGATCTTGTTGACGGCGAACCAGGCCTCGATGAGGCTGCGGCAGGCCAGCCGGCCGACATGCACGTCTGGGTATAAATCCATCTCGTCGATGTTGCCGGAGTGATTGTATTCACCGTAGTAATCGTTGTCGTTGCTGTCCCAGGAGCTAAAGCCGCCGCTGCCATCGTATATGTCTGCGTAGTAAAGGTCGCTGGCGAACGTCTCCGATGCATCAGCGGACGGCTGCGTGTAGACTGTCCGTATCGGTACTCTGCCCGGCGCACCCATGATGAGCACGTATCGGGTGCCCCATTCCTCGATGGCGTTCTTGATGAAGTACTTGATCTGTTCCGCCGTGTCATCGCCCTCAACTGGGAAGTATTTGCCGCTGGATATCTGCATCGGTGTCGCCCACTGGCAGGTGAGGCCCAGTGACTCCTTATGCTCGATGAGCCTGGTAACAGCGGGATAAAACGTCAGCGGGCTGATGACCACCATGTCGTAGCCGTCGCCCGTGGCCAGTCCCGTTCCCGCCTCATATGAGACAGTGACGTCGATGCCGCTGAGGTACGCAGCCGTACCGGCAGCGGGATGATACCGCACGGGATACACGTTGAGCGTGAGATACGTGACGTGTTCTCCATCCTGGAGGCCGCCGTTGGTCCGCCATCGCACCCACTCTGATGGATATACATTGCTGCCCGTGTAGACCGGGCCCTCCCATACCTCGCTGGTCAGGTCTCCATCATGAGAGATAAGACGCGGGGCGGGCATCGGCTTGGCCGATAGCTCCATCGTAGCAATGTCGCCTGGCTGGCACTGCACGTCGATGATGCGGGTGCCCAGGGGAAACGTCAGGGTTCGCGTGGCGACGGGGAGAATCGGCTGGCCAGCGCTGCGAGTGGGCCGGCATCCGTCGACATTTATGTTTATGTAGTCCTGTTTCTGGCTTACTGTGGGTGCAGCAAAATCCAGGGTGATGTGCCGCGACTGTAGATTGTCAGTCGAGGATGCCTGGTGCTCTGCTGGTTCAATCACGCCGGGGATGCCGGCGCTGATGGCGCTTACCAAAAAAAGGCCTGCTATGATGACTCCGAGTATCTGTACTCTCAACCTCATGTACACTGCAACAGATGGAGGTTTTTAAGGATTACCCGCGCACGGGTAGTATGCAGTCGTAGAAGACCTGCATCTCTGCGGTGCCCGTGTTGCCGCTGGTGTCCTCGGCCGTAACCTTGAGGGTGTAGATGCCGAAGCCGGGGCCGAGGGAGCCCTGCCATTCGAAGGTGTTGTCGCAGGGTACAAAGGTGGCCGTCATGCCGGGTTTGTCGTCGAGGTTCACGGTGACGGTGAGCTCGCTGGAATGATCGACGTTGTCAATGGCGACGGCGATGCCCGGCCGGAGCAGAAATGCGCCCATGGTCATGGTCAACCCGAAGGGGTTGCGGAAGAGCTCGATGCCAACGAAATGGACGTATCCTGCCTCGGGATTGATAATGGTGACCTCCGGGGGCGTGGTATCGTCGAGACCGGACGGTGTACCCGTCGATGACTGGGCGGCTGATAGCCCGCCGAGGAGTCCGGCGGCGAGGAATACGGCTGCAACAGTAAAAGTCGCTATTCTATGGTTCATGTATATAGCCTCCATCTTGTTAATCCTTGTCATGTTTCTTATGCTTTGCGGTCTCCTGCATACTTCATCACGAGTGACCGGTATGCACAAGCATTTAATGGAGGTAAGCGACGGATAGCTGTTTATTCATGTGTGGACAAGAAAATTATTTAACGCGGCTGTATTGCCCGCTATGGACCGCTCGCAGCAGTTCAAACATTTTCATCAGCAGCCTCTGGCCGGCGGGTCGCTGTCCAACTGGCTGCGTATGCTGGCGGAAAACAGATTCCAGGTCAGCCCGCTGTATCTCCCCCGGGCGCTCTACGTCAGCCTGCTCAGCACCGTGACGGCGCTCCCTCGCCTGGTGGAGCATCGCTATGATGATGCGGTCGCCGAGCAGGAGGTGAAGCCGGTGTTCATCGTGGGGCATTTCCGGAGTGGCACCACGTTTCTGCATACGCTGCTGGGGCATGATCCAGCCATGGCGTATATGTCTACGTTTCAGACGATGCTGCCGGGGAATTTCATCTACCGGGCGGGGCTGTTCAAGCGGATACTGGCGGACAGCCTGCCGGAGACCCGTCCGATGGACAACGTGGAGATGGCCGCTGATTATCCCTACGAGGAGGAATACGCCGTGGCCAATGTCTGTCCGTATTCGTTCTATCATGGCTGGTATTTCCCCCGGCGGATGCGGTATTATTTCGACCGGTATGCCTTGATGCAGGCGCCGCATAGGGAGATTGAACGGTGGAAGACCACGTATGATTATCTGCTGCGGAAGGTTGCCTATGCCTGGGGGCAACCCCGGGTGCTCCTGAAGAATCCCTGCAATACGGCCCGGGTGAAAGAGCTGCTGGACATCTATCCGGATGCCAAGTTTGTGCACATCTATCGGAATCCCTATCACGTGTTTTTCTCGACGAAGCGGCTCTACGAGAACATTCTGCCGTTGTATGCTCTGCAGGAGTTCGACATGGACCAGGTAGTCGAGGATATCCTGTACTGCTACCGGGCCATGCATGATCGATTCTTCTCCCAGCGAAGCCGCATTCCCGACGGCAACCTCGTCGAGATATGCTATGAGGACTTCGTGTCTGCACCGCTGGCTACGCTGCGGGACATCTACGAGGCGCTCGAACTGCCGTCGTTCGACCGGGCGGAGCAGCCATTATCGGATTACATTGCCTCCCAGCGGGATTACACGCCGCGATGCTACGACATCAGCCGGGAGCTGCAGGAGCGCATCTATGACCACTGGCATGCCACCATCGACCGGTGGGGGTATGAACCTGAAGGCCGAAAGAAAGAAGCGGTCGTGGTGCAAACGGTATAGCCGGCTCTACAGCCGGGGGAGCTCCCCGATACGGTCGGACTGCAGTATCTGGAGCAGTCGTTCTCCTGCCTGTGTTACGTCCTGGCTCATCTCCTCGAAGCTGTATGGCTGGATGCCGATGAGTGTGACCACTGCCTCCGTTGTCTCCTGGATGTAGTCGATGAAAACGCTGAGCGGCATAGCATGCGTGGAAAAAGTTGCCGTGCCGATGCGGTCCCGGGGGATAACCCGGATGGCTCCCGGCGGGAGGCCCATGTCCGCGGCGTCGACGATAACCACGTGGGTGGGCTGCAGCTGTTTAACCTCGCCGGTATAGTTCTCGGGGACGGTGAAACAGTCGATGGACTGCCAGCCTGGCTTCTCGAAACGTTGAGCTATCCAGGGGCCGATGCCGTCATCGCCATTGGCGTCATTACCCACGCCGAGGAGGACGTCCATAGGCGGTAAACGCCCGGCTGGTATAAACCCTGCGCTGCTGGTTCTGCTAGCGGATATCGAGATGGGATATATGGACTGCCTGGCGGTCGTTTTCTACATGGCGACTGATCACGGGCATGGATACCCCGAGCGGGTCTGACCATCCGGTTTCTGCTCCCGTGACATCTTTTGCCTTGACTCGGATGCTGTAGTTGCCGTCGCTGCTCCAGGTGTACGAGCCGGCGACGGTGTCGCCCGAGGGATAGGGGCCAAGCCAGCCGCTGTCGGTGCCGTCACCCCAGTCGAAGAGGCAGTATACGTCGTCTCCATCTGGGTCCGTCGTGGAAGAAGTGTAGGTGTATCTGGTCCCGGTCCTGCCCGTGCTGGGGCCGGATGGCCGGGCTGGGACATCCGGCGGCGTATTTATGGAGATCTCGGTGGTGAACGTCCAGAGTGACCCGTTGGTCTCGTAGCCATACTGGTCGCGGGCCACGATGCGCCATTGATAGGTAGTATTATCCTGCAATCCATCTGGGTCGTACGTGGTATCCGGGATTCCCGCGGCGACCAGCGGCGGGTCGAGACTGGTGCCCAGGTAGACGTCATAGGTGACAGTATCGCCGTCGGGGTCACCGCCATCCCACTGCAACATTGCGTCGACGCTCACGTTGGTGGCGCCATCCGATGGATCTGGATTAGCTGGAGGATATGGTGGGTTGCTGTAGGGTTGAAAGTTGGTTTCGACCAGCTCGGCGTTCAGCTGATTGATATCCCAGTACAGGCTCTCGTTGTACCAGAACCGGATATCCTGGTACGCGGTCTGCACGACGTTCCCTGCTGCGGCGGCATACCAGTATTCATACCCGGAGTCGGTCACATGATATGCTTGATAGGTCCCCGCGGGAACCGAGATGTCGTCGATGCCCGTACATTCAAGGGTGTGCGCCTCTACGTAGAGGGGGAAATCATACATGACGCTGTAGGGAACAGCCAGATCGACCTCTGCATCGAGGAAGAGCCAGTAGGTGGCCAGGGGTACCATCCAGGTTTCATTGACCGTGATGGGAAAATCATAGGGGGATACCACCGGGGTGACGTTCTGTTTCAATGCCAGGTCAGCCTGGAAGTCATTGGTGGTTAACGTCCGCTGTATCTCTCCCTCGATGTGGAGATCCGTTAATTGCTCCAGGGCCAGGTCGGCTTTTCTCACCGTTGCCATCCCGGACAGGTCTGTATTCTGTATCCGGCCTTCTATGATACCGGCGATGGATACGGTACCCGTCATGGTTCCCTCGACTTCCAGTGTATACGTCTCGGCTTCAACGGATGTCACCTCGAAGCGCATATCCGCTATGGTTACATCGGCTGAGGTGCTCCCTGCTTCATACCCGATATCGATATCATAGGTCCAGTAGGTCCCTGTCTCCCACGTGGGGACATCTGCACCGTCATCCGCATATACTGTTTCTCTGCTGGACGGGAGCAGGGGCAGGCTGCCGGCTGAAACCAACATGAGGGCCAGGCATGCCGTTATGCATATACCCATGAGTTTTGTAATATGCCTCATTTGTACCTCCAGTGCCACTGATAGGCACGATTATATTATCAGGCATTGTTATATAACTGTATTCTTCCATGCGACCACGCTCGCCTGCACGTGCTGATTCCGGATAAGATGTATATATGAGGTGCCGTTTGACCTGATAGAGGAGCAAAAAATGAGTGACTGCCGGGCTGCCGTACGGGACACCAGTCAAGGCACAATACTGCACGTGCGGGTGACCACGGGCAGCGACGAAGCGCGATTCCCCGCCGGCTATGACCAATGGCGGAACCACGTGGAAGCCTCAGTGACGGCTCCACCAGAGCGGGGAAAGGCAAACCGGGAGCTCCTCGACATTATAGCGCGTTTTTTTGATCTGGCAGCCGACGAGATAGCGCTGGCCTACGGTCACACCAGCCGGGAGAAAGGAGTCCTCATACAGCGATCGAGTGAAACCGTTATCCATCGAATCAACCATGGATTATAAGGAGGGATTGGACGAGGTGAGAGACATTATCGCCCGGGTACGGAGCCTCAACGAGCGGATACCCATCCTGGTGGAGGGAGAAAAGGACGTGGCGGCGCTCCGTCGGCTCGGCGTCACCGGGATGATTCTGACTGTGCATGCCGGACGGCCGCTGGTAGATGTATGTGATCGTATCGCCGTCGCCTATGACGAGATCATCATATTGACGGACTGGGACAAGAAGGGTGGTCGATTGTCCCGGGCTATCGAGAAAAACTTGTCTGGACGGACCAGGTGCATCACTGAGTTCCGGGGTCAACTGGCCAAGAACAGCATGGTGAAGGACATCGAGGGGCTGCCCTCCTACCTGGACAGCATGCAGCAGAAAATTGATGGCAATGAGCGCTAGCGGAGCGTAAGCTATTTGATGGTTGCTGCGATGCAGCATCATGCGAGCCTTTCTGGTCGTTGGAAGCCAAGCTGCCACGGCGCCGTTTAACCTCAACGGGTTGACCAATGCCGGGCGGATGGATGTTCTCTGCCGTTGTATCGCGCAGTCGCTCTTCGTCTCCCATGGCGTCAGAGACGATACCGACATCTATCTGCTTCTGCTGGGGCCACCTGACCCGCCGAAGGCTCTTCATATCTCGGGGAGCACGGTGCGTTATATGGGCCCCGATGAGCGGAACATCGGGGGTATCATCCGGAAGGCACTGGACGTCGAGGCCGGCGAGCCCTGGCGGGAGAGTACACCCGGGGTATCCGTGGCCCGGCGTGATCTATCGGGGTTGCTCGATGAGCTGTCATATAAGGTCGTGTTTCTCCATGAGGACGGTGTTGATATTCGCGCCGTGGATGGATTGAAGGATTGCTTGTTCGTGCTGGGGGATCATGGTGGTCTGCCGTCCTCCATCCGGGCAGTGGTGGAAGGTCAGGCTGACCATGTCGTGACCGTGTCGCCGTTGTCGCTGCAGGCTGACCAGTGTATCACGCTGGTCCACAATGAGCTCGATCGACGGCATGCCGGCGAGGTATAGCCATGCTATGCTTCGGGTAGTATCTCGTCGTCGAGGTATCGGTTGATAACGTCGGCTATTTCATTCCGGGGTGCAGGTTATCCGTACCATCTTCCGGGGCATATTGGTGAATGCCTTCCGTTCGATGTCGATGCCCATCACCAGGTAGTAGTCGTCGCTGCCGGGTTCATGCATGACCTCGATGACGGCCAGGTCGTGCATCTTCCGCATCTTGAGGCGGTCCCGGATGCTGATTTCTGCTACGTCCAAGAAGTAACCACGGTATCCTTAGGGCTTTACTGCTTTTCCTTGAGATCTCGCCAGGTCAGGATGGGGGTACGGGCGGCCTTGGCTTCATCGATGCGCTTCACGGGCGTCTGCTGCGGCGCTGCCTGGAGCACCTCGGGATCCTCCCGTGCGATGTCGTTGAGTGCGCTGGCATATGCGGCCAGGGAGGCGCGGCTTTCGCTCTCGGTGGGCTCTATCATCAGAGCCTCGGGCACGATGAGTGGGAAGTACATCGTCGGTGGATGCAGGCCGTAGTCGAGGAGTCGCTTGGCGATGTCCAGCGCTCTGATGCCCTTCTGTTTGAGTGGCTCGGCGCTGACCACGAACTCGTGCATCCGTCGTCCCGGGTAGGGGAGCCTGTAGGCCTGGTGGTCGAGCTGCTGGAGGAGATAGTTGGCGTTGAGCACGGCTCGCTCTGTAATCTGTTGCAATCCGGCGCCGTGGCGGAGGAGATAGGCGTAGGTCTTGAGGAGGACGGGGACGTTGCCGTAGAAATGGGAGACCTGGCCTATGGAGTCGGGATAGTCGTAGTTCAGGGTGTAGTCGTCTCCATCGCGGGTGACGCGCGGTACGGGTAGGAAGGGCTCTAGCTCGGCGGTGACGCCGACCGGGCCGGCGCCGGGTCCGCCGCCACCATGCGGAGTGGAGAATGTCTTATGGGGATTGAGATGGACGATGTCGAAGCCCATGTCGCCGGGGCGGGCTTTGCCCATGATGGCATTGAGATTGGCGCCATCATAGTAGAGGAGCGCACCGGCATCTTTGACCATCGCTGTTATCTCTAAAATGTCTCGCTCGAATATGCCGAGGGTGTTGGGATTGGTGAGCATGAATGCAGCCGTGTCGTCCGATAATGCTTCCTGCAGCGCGTCGAGATCGACGCGTCCCTCCCGGGAGGGTATCTCGAGGACGTTAAAACCGGCCATCTTTGCCGATGCAGGGTTGGTGCCATGAGCGCTATCGGGCAGGATGACTTCGCGGCGCTGTTCTCCCTGTTGTTCGTGATAGGCGTGAGCGATGAGCATGCCGGTGAACTCGCCGTGGGCGCCGGCTGCAGGCTGCAGGGAGAACGCATGCATGCCCGTGATGGTGCAGAGCATGTCTTTGAGGCGATACATGACCTCCAAGATGCCCTGCACCGTCGATGGATGCTGCCGGGGATGCAGCATGGTCATCCGATGGCGGGATGCAAGCCGCTCGCCGAGGCGAGGGTTGTATTTCATGGTGCAGGAGCCGAGGGGATAGGTGCCGGTGTCGACGCCGTAGTTCATCTGGCTGAGATGGACGAAATGACGGAGGAGGCTCCGCTCGTCCAGGCCCGGTATGTCCAGGTCTCGACGGTGAAGCTCCGAGGGCAGCGGCAGCTCGTCCCGTGCTTCTTCCTGCCAGTGGGGGAGCTCGTTGAGCAGGGGCTCATCGTACGATGCCATCCTATACATGGTGGCCCTCCATGATGTCGACGGTGGCGGCTACCATGTCATCTATCATGTCGCGGGTATGCATCTCGGTGACGCCGTACAGCAGCGCGTTGTCCGGGCCCTGAACGAGTGGGAGGCCTCCCTGGATGCCCTGCGGCCGTAGTTCCTCGTTGAGGCGTCGTGCATTGATGGGCGGGACGGCCACGAACTCATTGAATATCGGGCCACGGTAGGGCAGCGTGAATCCAATGCCGGCGAGCTGCTCTGCCGTATATCTAGCCTGGCGCATGTTCTCCGCGGCCAGATTGTGCAGGCCTGACGTGCCGTGCAGTGCTGCATAGGCGGCGAAGGCCACGGCACTCAGTGCCTGGTTGGTACAGATATTACTGGTGGCACGCTCCCGACGGATATGCTGCTCCCGGGTCTGGAGAGTCATACAGAAGGCTCGTTTGCCGTCACCATCCCGGGTGGCACCGATGATGCGGCCGGGCATCTGCCGGATGTGCTCCCGGCGGCAGGCGAACAGGCCCAGACGGATGCCCCCGTAATTCATGGGGCTACCGAACCAGCCATCGCCGATGACGATATCTGCTCCGTAGTCCGATGGGGGAGGCGTCACGGCAGCAAGTAAAGGATCGATGCCCATGATGAGCATCGCGTCCATGCTCGACGCCAGCTGTTTGACGTCGTCGACGCGGTCCTCTATCAGGCCATAATAATTCGGATTCTCTAGGTAGATGCCGGCTGCATCGTCGGTCAGTGCCGCTGCTGCGTCGAGGTCCACGCGGCCGTCGACGAGGGGTATCTCCTGGATGGTGAGATCGGTGCTCTTCAGGTAGTTCTCCAGGACGGATTTTTTTTCCGGAGACAGGTTCTCCGGGAGTAAGAAGATGCTGCCGCGGGTGCTCCGGGCGACCATGCCAGCGGCCTCGCCCAGCGCCGTGGCTGCGTCATACATGGAGACGTTGGCGACGTCCATGCCGGTGAGCTCGCAGATGATGGACTGATACTCGAACATCGCCTGGAGGATACCCTGGGAGAACTCGGGTTGATACGGGGTATACGAGGTCAAGAACTCACTCCGGGCGACGATGTACTCCACGGCCGGGGGGACATAATGCGGCTGGATGCCACCGCCCAAAAAGGAGGGCATATCTTTGAACGAGCGATTTTGGTTGAGGAGTCCATCGATGTGGCGTTCCACCTCTCGTTCACACATGCCCACGGGGAGGTCAAGCCCGTCGATGCGGATGGCTTCCGGGATATCGGAGAAGAGGTCGTCGACGTCGTCGATATCGAGCGCGTCGAGCATGTCGTCCATGTTACTTAAATTCAGTGTAACCGCACTGGCCGCAGCTCAGCCGATCCTTATGCTCGGCGAGAAATACGCCGTCGCCGCACTTGGGACAGGTCTTCCGGGTGCGCACCAGCTGGCCGTCCTCTATCTTGTACAGGTCTTTTTTACTCATGTTATGCTTTCTCCTCTTCTGTTTCTTCCTTGGCTTCTTCTGCTTCGCCCTTGGATGACTCCTCGGTTTCCTTCGCTGCCGGCGGTGCTTCTTTCTCTTCAGCGGGCTGCTGTGGAGCGCCCTCGACGAGGTTGTTCCGTTCGAGGATGTGCTGGCGTTCAAGGGCTTTGGCTTGCTTGGCCGAGGTGTAGCCCCGAGCGTAGCCTGTCGCCTGGCTGGCACCGTACACCGGCTTGATGTACTCTATAACGATGATGTTTCTCCCGATGGCATCAGCCAGCTTCTGCTGCACCTGCTTCCGAGAGGGTGTCTTCCCCTCGAATTGCAGGGTGAAGGCGACTTCCTCTCGCTCCAGGATCTTGTTTTCCTTTCTTGACGTAATCTCGATTTCCATTTTATTCCTCCATGTCCTGCAGGACACGTTTGACTTTTTCTTTTGACTCAGATGTGACAGTAACCCGGGCGATGCCCCGGGACGGCAATCCATAGAGCACCGTCGCTCCCATGGGAGCCAGCGCGATGGCAGCCAGCGCCGCCAGGTCCTCCTCGCCGTCCACCTCTATCCGGGTTGCCGTATGGCTGGCAAGCGCCGTCTCGACAGCCTGCCAGAGTTCCTCAGTGATGACGCCCGGTGGGTTGCCGACCTGATGTACCGTTTCCCCGGCACGTTGCACTGCCTGCTTGATGGCATCATCGCACGGTGAGCGCTCCACCCGGTAGTCGACCACGGAGACGTCGGGCGTGATACCCTGACGTTGCAGCGTGGCAGTTACCATGTCCCCCACGGCTATGAGGGGGCGGGATGGCGCGCCAGTGAGATCTTTCTCTTGTAGTATGGCCCCGATGGGCTGCCGAAGCATGTCGCGGTCGTCGTCGGGGAGCACGTACCTCATCGTACCTTCAAGGCGTACTTGCCGGGCATCTTGATGCCCATTTTTTCAGCGACGCGGGAGCGCTCCGGGTCGATGATGACCATGTATCCCTGCCAGTGCTCGGATGTCGGCGTGTTGCAGTAGGGGCAGACGTCGTTTTTGGAGAGCATATGGCATTTCTTGCAGGCTTTCATTTGTTCTCCTCCCGGCGCCATTCTTTTTTCCCGAGGCCCGGCTGCCGCATGGTGAGGCCTATCTTGCTCTCCCGGGGATTCATCTCGTTGAGGGATATGGTGACGATGCGGGCCCGGACGACGTCGCCGACTTTCAGGGACTGCTTGGTCTCGCGTCCCTCCATCCGTTTGTTTTCAGCGTCGATGACGATGTGGTCGTCCATGATCTGGCTTTTATGTATCAGGGCGTCCAGCGGCCCGATGTGGCAGAAGGCACCGAATTCGACGACGTCGCAGATGATGCCGTCGATGACCTCGTGCAGCTCAGGCTTGAATGTCAGGGCGTCGAACGCCACGTCCTGATAGATGGCTCCATCACCATGGATGATCTTGCCTTCACCCGTCCGCTCTACGTTTTCCGCCACGAGGATGAGACCGTGCTGCCGGTCCATGGTTCCCTCGAAGGTCTCCTGGACGATGGTGGTGCTCACCTCTTCCAGGTCTTCTCCGATGTGGTCGGGCGGGATGCGGATGGTATCTTCCTTTTTAACCATATAATACATGAAATCTCCTACCTGAAATAGACCCATTGCTTATAAATATAATGGTGGTGCCGTTCACCCGACAACGGACTGCTCTCGCTCGAAGTCTTCCTCGGTGAAGCGGTCGTAGCGGAGTCCGGAGATGTCCGCCTCTGGAGATTCCCCGGCGATGCGCTGCACGAGCACCCGGGCGACGATGGGCGCCAGCATGAATCCATGGCCGGAGAAGCCATTGCATTGTATGAAGCCCTGCAGCTCGTCGACCTCGCCCAGGATAGGCCGTGCATCAGGGGTGACGTCGTAGTAGCCCGTCCACTGGCGGAGGACCTTGATGTGCCTGAGCACCGGGGCGTAGCGGGTCAGCGTCCGGGACATGTGCTGCAGGAACGACAGCGTGGCGGTGTCATCGTAGCCGGTCACCGTCTCAGGCGGCGGGATGCCGCCGAGCACCTGGCCTTCGTCCTGCTGGCTGAAGTAGATGCCATCCTGGAAGGAGATGACCATGGCGTCGAAGACCCGGGCCATCCGCTCTGTGACCAGGATCTCTTTCTTGTAGGGCACGTTGGGGAGCTCCACATCAGCCATTGCCGCTATCTGTTTCGACCAGGCTCCCGCTGCATTGATGACGTATTCTGCAGTGATGGTGCCCTGGTCGGTCTGCACGCCGGCGACCGCGCCACCCTTGGTGAGCACGTCCTTGACCTCGGTGAAACGGTAAAATGTGGCACCCTGCTTTTGGGCTGCCATGGCGTAGGCGTAGGTGGTCTTGAAGGGATCAGCATGTCCATCTGTAGGGCAGAACGTGGCACCGATGGCGTTCATGCCGTCGACGTCGAGCACGGGCACGACATCAGTGATCTCCTCCGGGGAGAGCAGCTCGACGTCGAGCCCGAGGGAGCGTTGCAGTTCGACGTTGCGCTCCGCCTGCTGCATGCCGTCCTCGTCGTGGATGGCGACCAGGTAGCCGCCCTGCCGGAGGCCGATGTCCGCCTGGAGTTCATCTGAAAGCTGTTCGAAGATGGAGACGCTCTTGGTGGCCAGCATGACGTTTTCGCGGGTGGACCACTGCTGGCGTATACCGGCGCCGCATCTGCCGGTGGCACCGCTGGCCAGGATGTCTCGTTCGATGACCGTGACGTCGATGTCACGCCGGGAGAGCTCGTAGGCGAGGGCGCAGCCGTTGATGCCGCCGCCGATGATGACGACGGTGGCCTCGTTATTCATCGCTGTCGCCTCCCAGGATGCCCAGGGATACGGGTACTTCGAGCGGCCGGGTTGTCTGCCAGGAGAGGTCGTCAATCTGTTGTCCGGTCTCCCGGGCCAGGATGCGGGCTGCGAGGAGCAGGCAGGTGCGGCCCTGGCAGGGGCCCATGCCCAGCCGGAGGCGGTGTTTGAGTTCATCGAGCGTGCGGCAGCCGTTGTCTATCTCCGCGATGATGTCTGCCTCGGTGACGTCCTCGCAGCGGCAGATAATCGTGGTCATGGTTCCACCTCGATGGCCCGCACCTGCATCGCCAGCTCTGGCTTGACTTCGATGGTGATGACGGGTGTATCGCCCGTTTTGATCTTTTTGGCGACGGCTTCGCCGATTTTTTCGCCGCTGCGGTTCAACGCGGCAACTATGTCTCCCTCCTCGGGCAGGGGTAGCATCTCGTAGGGCAGCGTCACCAGTGCATGGTCATCTTCAAGCTTTACGACGAAGCAGGC
>JBNGDQ010000016.1:12509-17755 GCA_049975285.1 Thermoplasmatota archaeon | reverse complement strand
GCTCCGCAAGTACGGCATCGTCACCGTTGACGGTGACGACGGCGTTCCGCTGCTCTCTCTGCACTCGGAGATAGAAGCGGATGTCGGTATCCACGGCGCTGATACGCTGGGGCACGACGTAGCTGACGTTGTCTCCCGGCTGGACTGGGATTGCCGCGTGTCGGTGTAGTCCGCCGATGGCCGCGCGGGCGGCTTGGCGGCCGGCGGTCTGAGCGGCAATGGTGACATCGTCGACGACGTCGTGGACGTGGACGACGTTGCCGCAGGCAAAGATGCCCTGCTGTGAGGTCTCCATATACTGGTCGACGATGGGGCCGCCCGTCGTGTCGTGGAGAGCAAGGCCTGCTTCGCGGGAGAGCTCGTTTTCCGGGATGAGGCCGACGGCCAATATGAGTGTGTCGCAGGGAACCACGCGCTCTGTTTCCGGCATGGGCTGCATCGTGTCGTCGACCTGGGCGACGGTCACTGATTCGACGCGGCGGGTGCCCTCGATGTGCGTGACGGTGTACCCGAGATGCAGTGGGATATCCTGGTCATGCAGACACTGGACGACGTTGCGAGTCAGGCCGCCGGGTTGGGGCATGATCTCGTAGACGCCTTCGACGGTGGCGCCTTCCCAGGTGAGGCGGCGGGCCATGATGAGGCCGACGTCGCCGGACCCGAGGATGACCGCGCGGCTGCCCGGCATGACGCCTTCGATGTTGATGAGCCGCTGCGCTGTCCCGGCGGTGTAGATGCCCGCTGGCCGGGGCCCGGGCAGCCGTATCTGGTTGCGGGTGCGCTCTCGGCAGCCCATGGCCAGGACGACGGCTTTTGCTTCCAGGGTGAACACGCCTCGGCGGGGGTTGACCGCGGTTATCGTCCGATTGGCTGCCAGGTCGAGGACCATGGTATCGGTGAGGACCGTGATGGATGACGCGGCAACCCGGTCGATATAGTGCTGCGCGTATTCGGGCCCGGTCCACATCTCGCCGAAGACGAAGTTGCCGAAGCCGTGATGGATGCACTGGGGCAGGATGCCGCCCAGCTCTGCGTCGCGCTCGAGGAGAACCACGTTGTCGGTATGCTCTGCTGCCTCCAGGGCTGCCGCCAGTCCAGCTGGACCGCCGCCGATGACCGCGACGTCAGTCTGCATAATCAGCCTCCAGCAGGCTTTTTGCCCGTCCGACGAAGAGATATGAGCCGTCTCCGTTTTTGTGGACTTCCTCCAGCGGCAGGTCGAGCTCCCGGGCGATGATACGCGCTACTTTGGGAAGACAGAAGCCGCCCTGGCATCGGCCCATCCCGGCGCGGGTCCGCCGTTTGACTGCATCTATCGTGTGAACGGGAATCGGTCGGTGGAGCGCGTCGATGATGTCGCCCTCGCTGACGTGCTCGCAGCGGCAGACTACGTGGCCATATCGCTCGTCCTGTTCGATGCGGCGCTGTCGTTCCTCGTGGCTGCTTTCCCAGAATGGTGGCGGGCGATGGCGTCGGGGATTGAAGCCGGGTTTTTCTGGGAGACCAAGACCCTGCTCTCTGAGTATGCTGATGACTCGTGCGGCTATGGCAGGGGCAGCCGCCAGTCCTGGCGATTGAATGCCGGCTACGTGGATGAATCCGTCAACGGCGTCGGCGGGGCGAATGATGAAGTCCTCGGTGAATGTGCAGGCGCGCAGGCCGGAAAAGTAGGCGATGACGTCTCCGGTGGGGAAATCAGGGAGCAGTGGGCGGTATTTCTCGAAAATCGTTTCGAGGTCTTCTGCGGTGACTGCAGTGTCATCTTGGTGGGGGGTCTCCGTCATGGTGGGTCCCCACTGGATGTTGCCGTCAGCTGTGACCATGACCCCGCCGCCCTTGTAGTGCTCGGTGCGGGGGAAACGCAGGAGGCTCATGCAGTGGTTGACGTAGCCCCGGAGGCGACTGTCGAAGAGTGCGATGGCGCCTCGCTTGGGGTGAATGGTGTATTCCCGGGCGCCGGCCATCGCCGCGATGCGGTCTGCATGCAGTCCTGCAGCGTTTATAATCCAGGATGTCTCGATGCGCCCTTTCGTGGTAACAACGGCGGTGACGCGGCCGTCTGTGGCCTCGATGTCTGTCACCGCTGTATCGAGCCTGATGTCCACGCCGTTCTCTACTGCGTTTTCTGCCAGGGCGATGGTCAGGCGGTAGGGACATGTGACGCCGTAGGTGGGCGAAAAAACAGCCGCGGTGACGTCATCGGTAATGTTGGGCTCCCGCTGTTTTACCTCGTCGATGCTCACCTGTTCCATGTACAGCCCGAGTTTTTTAGCCCGCCGGAGGAGTATCCAGGGGACCAGGTGCTTTCCTATCGGGGTGGTAAGCCAGTCTGGAATTGGTAGGTCTGTGAAGGACTCCGAGGTCAGCACGATCCACATGCCGCACTGCCGATAAGGCACGTCGAGTTCCTGGCAGAGGCGGGGATACAGGCGGTGGCCTTCAACGCAGAGCTGTTGCTTGAGGGTTCCCATTTTTTCGCCGATGCCCGTGTGGACCATGGCATTGTTGGCCTTGGTGGTACCGCAGGCGACGTCGGGCTCTTTCTCAACGAGGATAACGTCGAGGTCGTAGCGGGAGAGCTCCCGGGCGATGATGCAGCCGGTAACCCCGCCGCCGATGATGACCACGTCAGCCGTAGCGATGGTTTCAGTGTTTCCCTCCAGCTCGCGCATATCCGGCTTTCCCGGATACACGAGATCGTTGACGACGCCCCTGATGCCAGTGATGCGGCCTGCGGCCCGGCCAGCTTCAAGGTATTTCTCATGCGAGGAAACCCGGCCATCGAGTTGAACGATGCCATGTTCGACCGATATCTCAATGTCAGGCTGGACGCGGTGAACAGCGCGCTCCGCCTTTCTCTGGAGGGACCGGTCGTTCATGCGCGCTCCCTCGCCTCCTGTACTATCTCGGTAACATCCTTTACGTCGGCGCCCTCGGCGGTGAAGGCGCTCTTGCAGGTGGGGCAGGCCGTGATGATGGTCCCGCCGGCTTTCTGTAGTTCCTTGATGCGCCGTCTCGTTATGGCTGAGGCAAGGTCGGGCTGCATTGTTCCCAGGGAGCCTCCCCGTCCGCAGCACTGGGTATCTCGACCGGCGTAGTAGGCCTCTTGGATGGACACGCCGGCTCTGCGGAGGAGCTCCCGGGGTGCATCGATGACGTCGAGCTTGCGCGCCAGGGTGCAGGGGTCATGGTAGACGTATGTGCCGTCGACCGAGTCCTGTGATGTCCCTGGAGCGTGCTCCAGCAGGTATTCGGTGCTGTGATAGATGTTCGCCTCGATGTCGACGCCGATGGAGGGATACACCTCCCGGAACATATACGTGCAGGTCGGACAGCTGCATACCAGGTCGCGGCAGCCACTCTCGCTTATGGCAGCGGCATTGTGCCGGGCGAATTCCTCGAATGTATCATAGAATCCCAGGGTGTAAAGCGGGGCGCCGCAGCACCATTCATCGGGGAGCATCGCGTATGAGGTATCATCGAGCAGCGCGGTCATCGCCTCTGCTATATCGGTCTGGTGTGCCGCGACTTCGCATCCCATGAAGTAGAGGAGGTCACCCTGCGCCGGGGCCTCGGGCTGTATCTGGGGCTCGTGCAGCACATGCTGCTCCTGTAATCGCTGATGCAGCTCGTTGGCCGCTGAAGGCGCTCTATCTTGGTCGACGAGGTCGGCGCGCACCCCGCGGAGGATATCCGCGGTGGAGAAATCGAAGGGGCACCACTGCTGGCAGGCATCGCAGTTGCAGCAGGCATACATCAGGTCTATGGCATCGTCTGAGGCGAGGCGGTCGGTCTCAAGGAAGTAGGCGACGCGGGCCTTCCCGGAGGGAGAGGTAGCGTCGTTCTGGGCTGCTGCCAGGACGGGGCAGTCGAACTTGCACATGTTGGGGCAGAGCGCACACTTGATAATTGCATCGAGGTCTGCCCGGGTATCCTTTTGGGGGAGATACTGTTTTTTGCCCCGTAGGAACTGCTTGAGTGCTGCGGCCTTGGTGCCTATGCCAGCGTTGGACATCGCATCGAGAACCCAGCCGTATTTTTTCCGCATGTTACTCATCGTGGTCCTCCATCTTGCCGGGGTTCATCACGTGGTTGGGATCAAGCGCTTCCTTGATGCGGTGGAGCATGTCCAGGCGGCCGTTGAGCTCCTCCTGGAGCCATGGCTGCCGGATGAGACCGATGCCGTGATGGTGGCTTATAGAGCCGCCATGCTCGAGGCAGGTCGCCATGATGGCATCCCACACGGTGCGGTAAAACTCGTAGGGAGTCTGCTTGCGGGGCAGCCCACCGAACGTGAAATAGAAGCAGACGCCCTGCGGATAGAAGTGCGAGGCGTGACCGGAGGCAACGACGACGCCCGTGATGGCCTGCATGGCCTCGATGACTGCATGATAGGTCTGCAGGGCCTGACTCCATCCCACGGATATCTCGACGGTATCGAAGATGAAGCCGCGCGGCGTGAACTCAGATGACTCTTTGACGTTGAAGCGGGTCTCCAGCCATCGTTCCGCCGGGCCGGCGCCCTCGTCATGGCCGTCGTGCTCCGTGCATATGTGGATGGATAGTTTTTCTTCGAATGAGACGAGGTCGGGGTCGCCCTCCATGACCAGGATGAGCATGCACCTGTGTTTGACGTCGAAATGGCGCAGCGTTTCATGCTCGTCGTAGATACGCATCACGGCCGGGTAGACGTTCTTCCGCATGATGAGGCGGGTTGCCTCCAATGCATCAGCGATGTCGGTGAAGGTGAAGGCATGCAATGCACGCCGCTCGGGATACGGCCATATTTTGAGGGTTGCCTCGGTCACGACGCCCAGGGTGCCCTCGCTGCCGAGCATGAGCCGCTCTACCTGTGGACCCGTCGAGGAGCGCGGCACCGCCCGGGAGCGAATAATGGCGCCATCTGGCAGCACTGCTTCCAGGGCGACGAGCATGTCCTCTATCTTGCCATACTTGGTGGAGAACTGTCCAGCCGCGCGGCAGGCCAGCCAGCCGCCCAGGCTTGAGCAATATAACGATTGTGGGATGTGCCCTAGGGTGTAGCCGGCGCGGTTGAGCTCCCGCTCCAGTGTCATGCCGTTGATACCCGTCTGCACCGTGACCATCAATCCACTGTCATCGATGGATACGATGTCGTGCATCCGCCGCATATCAAGCATCACGCCGCCCTGCACGGGCACGGCACCGCCGACGACGCCGGAGCCCTCACCGTAGGGTATCACAGGGAAGCCATGCTCGTTGGCCAG
>JBNGDQ010000016.1:0-12409 GCA_049975285.1 Thermoplasmatota archaeon | reverse complement strand
CCGCCCATCTTTTCGTCATCGTCGGCTGGCGTTCTTCATCATCGTGGCATGCAGTATATGGACCGGTGATTAAAATAGCTTTAGCTCGCGGCGGGCTACTCGGACTCTATCCGGGGGGCCAGCAGGTAGGATATGTCTCCGGTGTCATCAGCGATTTTGAAGGACATTTTTACCGGGTAATCAGTACCCAGCATGAAGGTGATATCGTCGCTTTTAGCTGATTTTATCATGTCGCTGAAGTAGTCGAGGGAAAACAGGCTGCGCACTTGCTCCTTGCATTCCAGCGAGATCAGCTGGCTTTTCGGGATGGTGAGATTGACGGTATCAGTGTCGCCTTCGGCTGAGAGCTCAAACTCCTCGGGGGAGGCTGCCAGGGCGATGTGGTCGGATACCGCCTCAGAGGCGCGCACACCCCGATAGACTTCGGTGGTGCTGACCACGACCACGGTATCCAGGTCCAGGCTTGGTATCTTGGCGTCGCTCATCTCGGCGGTGTCCAGCAGGGTCATGTGTCGGGTGAGGTTGCCGATGCGGACGATGAGGCGGCCTTCCTCCTCCTGCTCCAGCGTGATGACGTCCTCCGTGGCGGGCAGCTTGAGCATGCCCTTCACCTTTTCCAGGTCGACTGCCACCTCGACGTCTTCTTCGACGTCGTATTCCTCGAAGGCGTCTTTCTTGAGTTTGAAGTCTATCATGCCCACGTGGGCGGGGTCGACGGCGCGGGCGTACATCTCGTCGGGGGTAAAATGCAGCTTCACCTCGTCCACCAGGATAGCGGTGGCTTCGACCACGGTGCGGAGATAATCGCTCTTTATGGTTACCCTGAACATGGTGATAAATGAGCCGTTGCTTTAAAAATATAGCGATGGACATAAAAAGCCGGGGAAATTACAGAGTCATGGACCTCATGGAAGCCATCCGCCAGCGGCGCTCCGTCCGCAGCTACCAGGATAAAGATGTACCGGAGGAGATCCTGCGGCGTATACTTGAAGCAGCGCGGCTGGCTCCGTCGGCGAAAAACCGGCAGGAGTGGAAGTTCGTCGTGGTCACCGATGAGACGACTAAGCAGGAATTGCAGCATGCAGCAAAAGATCAACGGTTCGTGGGAGAGGCACCCGTGGTTATCGCGGGCGTCGCCACGGAGACGGGCTACGTGATGAGCTGTGGGATACCAGCGGCGCATGTCGATGTGGCCATCGCCATGGAGCACGTCGCGCTTGCTGCTGCGGCGGATGGACTGGGCACCTGCTGGATCGGTGCCTTTTATCAGGATGCCGCCAGGGAGGCGCTTGACGTGCCGGAAGATTGTCAGGTGGTGGCACTCATGCCGCTCGGGTATCCCGCGGATACACCGGGGGAAAAGCGACGGAAGCCGCTGGATGATGTGGTCTCCCGTGAACAGTTCAGGCGGTGAGTTGCCGTTCGGTGAACAATCTCCATAGCCATTTATACCACTGTCCTGTTATAATGTGGAGATGAGAGACATGAAACACATTATGGCCCTCCTCGTCGTCATGGTCTTCCTTGCCAGTGGGCTGAGTGGCTGCCTGACCGCGGAGCGAGATGTGCAGGTCATCAATATTCCCTCTGTGACCGCGTCAGCGAGCAGCGACCCGCAGGTTGCCCTGGCAGGAATGTACCGTCAGAGCAGCGCGTCCATCAATGCCTCAGCGCCGAGCTACAATTTGCCGCTCGATCTCGATGACATCGAGAACCTGGCAGAGATCGATGCAGCATTCGAGCTCACCGATGGACAGCGAGAGATGCTCCAGCGGAATGGGTTCGTCGTCGTGGATGGCGGTCCGGTGAGCGATATAAGTCATATCTACCGTCGGATGCAACATGCCGGGTTGCCTATCTTTGTCACGAGCGACACGTTGCTCCACCTGTATCATGTGCAGTTCAGCCAGCTGCTCAAACAGCTAGAGGAAGAGGTATTCTATGACAGCATCCGGGGGCTCAGCCTGGCCATGGCGGATCGGGCGGAGATACAGTATCAGGCCTTTAACGATGCCACGCTCAAGGAGGCAGCACGGCGTAACCTCGCCTTTTTCACCGTTGCATCACAGTTGTTGGATGCAGGCACGGTTCCCTCCAGCGTGGAGGACATGGTGGAGGGTGAGCTGGATTACATCGAGGCGCACGACGGCTACCACAAAAGCGACATCTTCGGCTACAAGGAAGACTACTCCCAGTACGTGCCCCGGGGACACTATACCTCGTCGGAGACGCTGCAACGGTACTTCCGGGCGCTGATGTGGTACGGCCGGATGGCGTTCCTCCTCAAGGGCGGCACTCCCTATGGTCCGGCTCATCCCTATCTGGTATCGGAGCATGAGGCAACGATCGCCACGGTGCAGGCAGCGCTCATCGCCACTGGATTGCCGCAGGTGGAGGTGGGCAACGAGACGGGCTGGGATGCCTGGCAGCGCATCTATGCCATCACTTCGTTTTTTGTTGGTACCGCTGATGATTTGACGCCGCATGACTACATGCGTTGTCTCAATGAGAGTTACGGTGATACATTCAATGCATCCATGCTGGCCAATGCTTCAATGCTTCAGCAGCTGAAGGGATGCCTGGCGCAGCTGCCCGGCCCGCGTATCTATGGAGGCACGGGCCAGTGTGCCATAGCACCACCGTTTACCAAGGAGCAGCTGGACGAAGTGCTCGCTAAGACCGCTGGGTTGCGCTTTATGGGACAGCGCTTCGTGCCGGATAGCTACATGTTTCAGCAGCTGGTGGCCCCTATGGTAGGCACTTACACTGGCAGTCTTGCGGGCAACGCGAGCACGTGGCCGTTTACTCTGGCGGTGACGGGTGGCGGACCAGCGCGGTGCTTCCCGCGGGGGCTGGACGTGATGGCCGTCCTGGGCTCGCAGCGGGCGGAGGACATATTGCGTAGCGACGGCGACACCGATTATGCAGGTATGAATACGAGCTACGACGGGCAATTGTCGATGCTTCAGGAACAGTTTGATGGATTCAACGTCACGGACTGGAATCGCAACCTGTACTGGAGCTGGCTGTACGCACTGCAGCCGCTGCTTGGAGAATACGGCGCGGGATATCCCGCCTTCATGCAAACCCGGGCGTGGCGGGACAAGCAACTCAACGCCGCGCTGGCCTCCTGGACGCAGCTCCGGCATGATACTATCCTGTATGCGAAGCAGAGTAACACTCCGGTGTTGACGGGGCTGATGGAGGCGCCCGGGTATGTGGAGCCTGTACCGCGGCTGTATACCCGGCTGCAGTCACTGGTGAACATGACGCGGCAGGGCCTGGATGCCTTTGGCGTGCTCGACAGCGAGGGCAAGGCACGGCTGGATGCGCTGCATGGGATGCTCGGGCAGTTGTTTTCTCTGGCGAAGAAGGAGCTGGAGGGCACCCCGTTTGACAGTGCTGATACACAATTTCTGTACACGTTCGTTCGCTCTCTCAATCAGACGATGGTAGGGGTCAATGAGCGCGGGCGGCGTCTGCCCATGGTGGCCGATGTGCATACCGATGGTAATACGGAGCAGTGTCTCGAGGAAGCGGTGGGCTACGCGGACGTTGCTATCGTGGCATATATGCTGCCCGACGGGACGATATTGGCCGGTGCAGGCCCGACGTATAGCTATTATGAGTTCAAGCAGCCTATCAGCCAGCGGCTCACTGACGAGGACTGGCTGGATATGCTGTCGCAGCCGCCGGAGCGGCCGGACTGGACGACGTCGTTTACCTCGTTTGATTAGACGGGCAGGGTCGTCGTGCCTCGTGGTATTGCTAGCACGGAGGCGTCACGGCCCTGGTCGGTGAGGGCGTGCTCGATGGCATCGTTGACGTCGTCGTAGACTTGCATACGGAAGACATCCCGGAGCATCTCGTGGTCCATATCGGAGACGATGTAGAAGTCGGCTTTTTCTAGCGCTTTGACGTGGTAGTAGGCCTTGTGGCCGCCGGGGACGAATTCTTTGCTCAGTTCCTCCTGCGTCTCCTCCGGGGTCTCGTAGCGGGCCATCCAGTCGTGGTAGGGCTGCGAGCCGTGGCCGTCAGGGCACTGCGCCGTCAGCACGATAATGCCGCCGGGTTTGACGACGTTGAGCGCCAGGTGGATGGCCTTGTATGCCTGGTAGAGGTTGACGTCGTGGGGGGCACCGTCGGCGGCGGTGACCACCACGTCGGCCTTCTCGGGGACCTTGACCTTGAACATGCGGTCGACGAGCGCTGCGCCCTTGCGAAGGACGAGGTCGAAGTCGCCGGCGTAGGCGCCGACGAGTTCATGTCCTGCATTCTGGACGACGTTGAGGCAGAAGTTGGGTGCGGTGAGGCGGGCGGCTTCGGTCATGTTTTCGTACATGGGGTTGCCGTCGAGTTTGCCGGGTCTCGAGTTGATATCGAAGAAGTTCGTGGTGTAGTTGTCTTGTATCGTCGGGTAGCTGCACATGCCGGGGAGGATGCTCTTTCGGCCGCCGCCGTAGCCGGCGAAGTAGTGCATCTCAACGTCGCCGAGCAATATCTGGAGGTCTGCCTGGAGGAATGCATCGTTGACGTGGACGTCCGTCCCGCGGGAAGTGGTCCCCACCGAGGTGAAGTCGTCTTCCTTGCAGCGGTTGCTGATATAGGAGAGCTCGTTGGCGTAGTCGGCGCCGAGGAGTTCCTCTGCTTCCTCGTGTTTGACGGGGCGATGGGTGCCCGTAGCAAAAATAATCATGATGTCGTCGGTGTCGATTCCCTGCCCGGTGAGCTCCGTGATGATGTGGGGCAGCATCTCCCAGGTGGGGCAGGGGCGGGTGTTGTCATCGACGGCGATGGCCACGCTCATTCCGGGCTCGGCGAGTTGGCGCAATGTATGTGTACCCATGGGATGGGAGAGAGCGTGTTCCATGTATTGGGTTGGCGAGCGCTCGGGCTCCAGCTCGTTGGGATATACCACGTCAATGAGGTTGCCATCTGGTATATTCGCCCATAGCGTCGTCTTTCCATAGGGCAGGTCTACCTTCATGGTTCAATATGACCGGCTGGCTATAAGAAAGTTATTGCATTGCAGGGGAACATCGCGATGGCGACGTGCTATCCGTCGAGGTAATGCTGGATGGCTCCCTCGCCGGCCCGCCGGAAGGCCCGGGCGACGTTGCCGACACCGAGGTTGACGCCGCCGTATATCCGGGAGACGACCAGTGCATTCCGGTGGAGTTTGTATCGCTGGAGCAGGTCAAGCAGGACGCGGCCGGGACGGCCTACCTCTCCGTCGTCGTTCCATGCCTCCTCGATGGCTTCATCCTTACCGATTCGGAGGGCGTGACAGTGATGGCAGGCCTTCCGGTACGTGGTTCGATGGCGCTCCAGAATAACGGATACTTCATCCGGGGTTTCTATCCGGTAGAGATGGGCATAGAATCGGGATCGTTGTACCGTAAGTTTGCCCGCCGTGAGCTCATCCATGCCGGGGAAACAAAGGGCTGGCTTAAACGTTTGTGCTTACCGGTCCGGGTTACACCTTGGTGACCGCTACGACGCTGTCTTCTGCCTCGAGGTTCATGAGGGTGACGCCCATCGTGTTGCGCCCCTGGCGGCTGATATCCTTCGCGGGGATACGAACCATCATGCCGTCGCGGCTGGACAGCATGAGTTCGTCGTCGTCGGTGACCTCCCGGATGGCGACCACGGTGCCGTTTCGCTCGTTGGTGATGATGGTACGGACGCCCTTGGCGCCCCGGTTGGTAAGCCGGTATCTGTCGAGCGGAGTTCGTTTTCCATAGCCATTTTCCGTGACGGTGAGGATATCGTGGCCCGTGGCTACTTCCATGTCGACGACGTGGTCTCCCTTGTTGAGGCGCATACCGATGACGCCGGCAGTTACGCGGCCCATAGCTCTGGCGTCTTTCTCGTCGAACACGGCTGCGTTGCCCTGCGCGGAGGCAATGACAACGCGTTCGTCGCCCGCCAGGCGCTTGACGGTCATGAGCTCGTCGCCCTCGTTGAGCTTGATGGCCCGGATGCCCGTGGAGAGGATGTTCTGGTAGCGGGACAGCTTGGTCTTCTTGACGCGGCCGTTGCGGGTACAGAACAGCAGGGCTCCCTCCGAGAAGTCGCTCACGGAGAGGATAGCCCGGATGTCGCCCTCGATGGGGATGATGTTGACGACGGCTCTGCCCTTCGAGTAGCGGCCGCCGGGGGGAATCTTGTAGCCCTTGAGCTCGTAGACCTTACCTTGGTCGGAGAATACGAGGACGTGGTCATGGGTGGAGGAGATGAGCACTTCACTGATGGTATCGTTTTCCTTCATCTTCATGCCGACGAGGCCTTTGCCGCCGCGGTGCTGGGATCGATATTCGTCGAGGGAGAGGCGCTTGATGTATCCCTGGCTGGTGACGATGATAACGACGTCTTCCTCGGGGATGAGGTCCTCGGCTTCCATCTCGATGGCTGCGTCGATGATCTCGGTGCGGCGTTCATCGCCGTAGCGGTCGCGGAGCTGTTCAAGTTCCTCTTGAATGATGCGGTCTATCTCCGTGGGGCTGGACAGGATTTTTTCCAGCGCCGTGATTTCTTTTTCTTTGGTCTCGCGTTCATTGCGAAGTGATTCTGTCTCCATGGAGGTGAGCGACTGGAGTCGCATGGACAGGATTTCTTTGACCTGGACCTCGGAGAGCTCGTAGGTTTCCTGTAATGCCTCGCCCGCCACGGTTGCATTTTCCGACGAGCGGATGAGGTCGATGACGTCGTCGATGTGATCCAGGGCGATGATGAGGCCGTCCAGGATGTGCTTGCGTTCCTTCGCTTTGCCCAGGTCGTAGTGGGTCCGGCGCTCGATGATGTCCCGCCGGTGGTCGAGGTAGGCTTGGAGGAGTTCTTTGAGTGTCAGGCGTTTCGGCTGCCCGTCGACGAGGGCGATGTTGGAGATACCGAAGGTGGTTTCGAGGCCGGTGTGCTTGAAGAGCTGGTTGCGTACTACCTCTGGTATCGCATCGCGTTTGAGTTTGATGACCACGCGGATGCCGCTCCGGTCTGATTCGTCGCGGAGGTCGGAGATGCCCTCGATGCCGCCCTGTTTGACGAGCTTTGCAATCTTTTGCAGCAGCGAGGACTTGTTCGTCTGGTAGGGGAGCTCGGTGACGATGATGTGGTCGTCCTCTATGTGGGTTCTCGCCCGCACGGTGACTTTTCCCTTGCCGGTGGTGTAGGCGTCGAGGATGCCTTGTCGCCCATAGATGATGCCCGCGGTGGGGAAATCAGGGCCCTGCAGGTGCTCCATGAGATCCACCACCTCGATGTCGGGATCCTCCAGGTAGGCCTGCAGTGCGTCGACGACCTCGTTGAGGTTGTGGGGTGGCATGTTGGTGGCCATGCCGACGGCGATGCCGGAGGCGCCGTTGATCAGCAGGTTGGGCAGCACCGCGGGCAGGATGACGGGTTCCTGCAGCGTGCCATCGAAGTTGTCCCGCCATTCCACGGTTTCCTTATCGATGTCCCGGAGCATCTCCTCGCTCAGCCGGGTCATGCGCACCTCGGTGTACCGCATTGCCGCCGGTGAATCACCGTCGATGGAGCCAAAGTTGCCCTGGCCGTCCACGAGGGGGTAGCGGAGCGAGAACTCCTGCGCCATGCGCACCATGGCATCATAAACGGCCGTGTCGCCATGCGGATGATATTTACCGAGGACTTCTCCTACGGCGCGCGCGGATTTCCGATGTGCCTTGTTGTACCGCAACCCCATATCGTTCAATGCGTAGAGAATGCGGCGATGCACGGGCTTGAGACCATCTCGGGCATCTGGCAGCGCGCGGCCCACGATGACGCTCATCGAGTAGTCCATGTAGGACTGCCGCATCTCTTTCTCTATGGGGAGCGGCACGATGGTGCTGCCGTCGTCAGATGTCAAGGTTGGTCACCTCCTGCGCGTGTTTCTGGATGAATTGGCGGCGGGGCGCCACCTGGTCGCCCATGAGGATGGTGAACAGCTCGTCCGCCCGGACGGCGTCCTCGACGGTCACGCGTTTCAGGATGCGCTGCTCCGGGTTCATGGTGGTCTCCCAGAGCTGGTCGGGGTTCATCTCGCCGAGGCCCTTGTATCGCTGGATGGATGCGTTCTTGGCGGCCAGGTCTCGTTTTTCCGCTTCGGTGTACGCGTATTGCACGCTCCGGCCTTTCTTGATGCGGTAGAGCGGGGGCTGCGCGATGTAGACGTAGCCCTTGTCGATGAGGTCCTGCATGTACCGGAAGAAGAAGGTGAGGAGCAGCGTGCGGATGTGGGCGCCGTCGACGTCCGCGTCGGTCATGATGACAATCTTGTGGTAGTTGGCCTGCTCGATGTCGAACTCGTCGCCGACGCCCGTCCCGATAGTCGAGATCATCGCCTTGATTTCATCGTTTTCGAGCATGCGGTCGAAGCGGGCTTTTTCCACGTTCAATATTTTTCCCTTCAATGGCAGAATGGCTTGGAATGCTCGCTCGCGGCCCTGCTTGGCGGAGCCCCCGGCAGAGTCTCCCTCGACGAGGAAGAGTTCGCATTGTGCCGGGTCCGCGGAGGAGCAGTCGGCGAGCTTGCCCGGGAGCGCCGAGGACTCCAGATAGCTTTTTTTGCGGGTCAGTTCGCGGGCCTTGCGGGCGGCCTGCCGGGCCCGCTGGGCCTCCAGTGCTTTGTCGATGACGGTCTTGGCAACGGCTGGATTTTCTTCGAGTGTCATGGAGAGGCGGTCGTTGATGACGCCTTCGACGAGGCCCTTTATCTCGGAGTTGCCGAGGCGGGTCTTGGTCTGCCCCTCGAACTGGGGGTCGGGGACTTTGCAGGAGAGGATAGCGGTGATGCTCTCTCGGACGTCTTCGCCGCTGAGCCGCTGGTCGTTCTTTTTGAAGATGTTGTTTTGTTCTGCGTAGGCATTTATGGTTCGAGTCAGCGCGGCCTTGAGGCCGGAGAGATGCGTGCCGCCCTCATGGGTGTTGATGTTGTTGACGAAGGAGAAAATGTTTTCCGTGTATCCTGCGGTATATTGTATGGCGACTTCGACGATGACGCCGTCTCGTTCTTCCTCGAAGTAGATGGGCTCCTCGTGCAGTGGCTGCTTGTTGCGATTGATGTACTGGACGAACTCGGCGATGCCGCCCTCATATTGGAATTCCTCCGCCTCGCCGCTTCGCTCATCTTGGAATGTGATGTGGAGTCCCTTGTTCAGGAAGGCGATCTCCTGCAGTCGGTCCCGCAGGTGGTCGCCGTCGATGTCAATGATGCTAAAGATATCAGGATCTGGCTTGAAGGTGACCATGGTGCCGGTGCCTTCGGCAGCGCCGCGTTGTTCCAGTGGCCCGGTGGGGATGCCGCGTTCGTATCGCTGGAAGTATCGGGTATTCTTCCGGCGGACTTCGACCTCCAGCCATTCGGAGAGCGCGTTGACGACGGAGACACCGACGCCGTGGAGACCGCCGGACATGGTGTAGGCGCTCTTGTCGAATTTGCCGCCGGCGTGCAGCCGCGTCATGACGACTTCGACGCCGGGCTGGTTGTAGTCCTCGTGCATCTTGACGGGGATGCCGCGGCCGTCGTCGTCGACGGTGACGCTGCCGTCCTTGTTGATGGAGACGTCGATGGCTGTGCAGTAGCCTGACAATGCTTCATCGACGGAGTTGTCGATGACCTCCTCCACGAGGTGGTGGACCCCGCGCTCGTCAGTTGAGCCGATGTACATGGCCGGCCGAATCCGGACGCCCTCCAGGCCTTCCAGCACCTTTATCTGGTCTGTCTCGTAGTCGTCAGTCATACACCCTCGCTTTCTGAAACAAGTATCCCCTAAAAATATGTTTGCTGTCGCGGGTACGGCAATGCACGGTCGACCGTCAAGGAATCATTACGTGTGCATTACCCGGCACGTATTTATTTGTTGAAGAGCCCCTTTTTCTCTGGTTCGCGTTCATGGCGGTGTTCGTGGCCTGGCTCCATCTTGGTCCAGCAGGCCTCACAGTAGAGCTCGCCGCAGAGCGGGCACTCGTAGACCATGCCATTGTAGGAGGGATTGAGCATGTTTGTCCCACAGCTAGCGCAGGAGGCTTCTTCCTTGTATTGCTCGCGGCAGCGGCCGCAGACCTGTACGTCAGGCGTGAGAATATTCCTGATTTTATCTTTCTTTATACTCTCTTCCTGCATTATATCACGTGTTAGTAAATGCCCCTTCAATATAAACGTTTGTGCCGCACGTCATAGGGAGGCCGCAGGGACAGCATCGGTTAATACTTCCGGCGGCACGGCCTATAGCTTGTCGGCGAACGCGTCGAGTTTGTCCTCCCAGCCGTTCGTGAGCCCCAGCTGGTCCTCGCCGACCTCTTCCACGCGGAAGTCCACGGCCGCCATTTTTTCCATTTTTTTCTTTGAGAGCATTTTTTCCATGGCGTGAAGCCAGTTTCGTTTCATGCCATGGGTGTTGATGATGCCGTACGTTTTGCCCTCCATATCTCGCAGGTTTTTCATGAACTGGCGCATCTCCCGCTGGATTCTGAACGCCTCCGTGGGAGCGGAAAAAATATAGACGTCTGCATCCGGCATGGCTGTAGGGTCTACCTCGTCGGGCTTGAACACCTGTACCTCCGCCGGTTTCTCCCGCAGTTTTTCCGCCAGGTAATCCATGAGCTTTTTGTTGTTGCCATACCGGGACCAGTACATGAGGACGTATTTCATCGAATCACCTGTAGATATCCCCTACCGATATAAAAAAACGTGGCCGCAGGGGGGGTCTACTCTCCGGCGAGGGGGTGATACTGCGTGGCCTTGTAGTACTTGGAGATGAGGTTGCGGAGGGTGAGCTCACCCGTGATGATGCCGTCCTCGACGACGGCGAGGCGGCGGATGTTATGCCGGACCATTTTCGTCAGCGCATCAGCAACTTTTTCATCCGGCCGACAGGTGATAGGGTGCCGGGTCATGATGTCCGCGGCGGTGCCCTCGGAGCCACGATGCACCGTGGGAACGCTGAACAGGCTGTCCTTGCTGGGCGACGGCGCCAGGATGTGCAGGATGTCATGCCGGGTGATGACGCCGACGAGTCGCTTACTGTCCATATCCTCTACGACCCAGACGTGGGTCTTGCCGTCCAGGATGGAGAGCACGAGCGTGACGGATTCATCCTGCTCGATGAGCGGCAGGTCCCAGATGCGGATGTCCATGATGTCCTCCACCCGGGCGTCATAGAACTCTGACAGGAATTCATCTTCTTTCGGCGCCATTGTTACGTTAAAACCGTTCATCCGTATTTAAAATTAATTCAGTCCTGCTGCTTCCCGATTTCGCCTGCCCGGTGCAGCGCGAAACGCGCCGCGAGGGGGCCAATAATCTCGAAGACGACGGTCGTAGCCGCGATGGTGGTCACGATGAGCGTCCCCAGTTCTTCCTCGCCGATGGCTGTCAGTCGATGCGATGCGAGCAGCGACAACCCGATGGCTACACCGGCCTGTGACAGGATAGCGAAGCCGATGTTATCCCGGATTTTTGCATCTGCCTGCGATGCCTGTGCTGACAGATAGCTCCCTATCATTTTTCCCGCGATGCGGCATACCACGTAGATGACACCGACGGCGCCGATGGTCGTCAGCAGGTCGAGATGCAGCTTCACGCCAGCGATGACGAAGAACACGATGTAGACGGGCAGGCTGACGCTCTGCACGTGCGAGAACACCGGCTGATTGTCCTTCGGGAAGAGATTGATGACCGTCATGCCGAGGGCCAGGCAGGCCAGGATGAGTGATACCTCCAGCATCGTGGCAGCTCCTGCTGTCACCAGGATGGCCGTCAGCGATGCAGCAATGATATCCTCCCGGTCGTGCAGCCGCCGGAAGAGAAAAGCACATACGCCTCCAATCGCGGCTCCGAGCGCGATGCCTCCGAAGATCTCGACCAGCGGCGTGACCAGGACAGTGGACACGGAAAACGCGCCCGAGGATATGATGAGCGCGGCTATAGCGATGGCGAATGCATAGATAAAAATCGCGAGGCCATCGTCGAAGCCCACGACGGTCAATATGGCATCGGTGAGCTTCCCCCGCGCCTTATATTCATGGATGACCGCGACGGCTCCCGCGGGAGCACTGGCCGGGGCAAGTGCCGCGAACAACAGTGCTTCGTCGAGGCGACGGGTGAGCAGGTAGACGCCGGCGAGGACGATGAGGAAGGCACCCAGGGATTCACCGAGAATGATGGCCATGACGGGTTTTCCCTCTTTTTTGAGGAGCGACAGCGTCAGCTGGCCGCCGATGATGAAGGCGACGAAGCCGAGGGCGAAGTTCGTAGCGGTCTCTATCTCCGTTGCCGTGAAGTCAAGGATGCCAAGCACATCCGGGCCAAGTAGGACGCCGGTTAAAATGTAGCCGACCACCCCGGTTATCTTCATAAGATGGGTGCCCTTGCCTATGAGCAATCCCAGGCCGATGGCCAGCCCCGCCA
>JBNGDQ010000015.1:9877-17962 GCA_049975285.1 Thermoplasmatota archaeon | reverse complement strand
GCTCTTGGTCTAGCTGGTTATGACGTCGCCTTGACATGGCGGAGGTCCTGGGTTCAAATCCCAGAGAGCCCACTGGCACACCACGCAGGGGTAGCCAAGCATGGCCAACGGCGCAAGGTTCAGGGCCTTGTCCTGCAGAGGTCCAAGGGTTCAAATCCCTTCCCCTGCATTTTTTTTTCATCCAGGGAAAATGGTAAGTCTTAAGAAACGACCCTGTGTTGCAGTATCATCATGGATCTCGACGACCTGGAGGGCATGGCATCGCTCGATCCATCGGGCATGCTCAAGGAGACAGCTGCATTCCCTCACCATATCGAGGATGCATTACGGCTGGGGGAACAAGCCCCGACTCTGGATGGCCAGCCCGAGGCGATTCTCTTCGTGGGCATGGGTGGCTCCGCCATCGGCGGCGAGCTGTTGCAGCAGTTGCTTATCGATAGCTGCCCCGTTCCCATCCTGGTCCACCGGGGATACGAGCTGCCCGCCTGGGCGGACGAGACCACGCTTGTGGTGGCGACCAGCTACAGCGGCAACACCGCCGAGACCATCTCCTGCTTCAGGCAGGCACTGCAGCGGGACTGCCGGACGCTCTCGATATCATCTGACGGCACGCTGGCGCAGCTCTCCACAGATGCCGACTGCCATGTAGCTATCCCGCAGGGGATGCAGCCCCGAGCAGCCCTCGCCTACCTCATGATGCCGCCTCTGAGACTGCTTGAACGGCATGGCCTCGCGGAGCTGCCGGACATGGAGCAGGTCATCGAGGAGGTCCACACCTATGGTGAACAGCTCGCCCTGAACATTCCCCCGGCAGATAATCCCGCCAAGCAGCTCGCCGTCGACATAGAGGGACTGCCCATCATCTACGGGCATGGATGCCTGGCAGCGGTGGCGACTCGATGGCGGCAGCAGATAAATGAAAACGCAAAGATGGCCGCCGCAGCTTATGCCGTCCCGGAGGCCAACCACAACGAGCTCATGGCCTGGCACGGCGGGCAGCCGCAGGATGCCACTTGTATTTTTCTCCGACAGCCGGATGAACCAGATGCGATAGCCCGGCGCTTCGACTACATGCAGGAGACATACCAACGGCATGCTCATGTCGTCGAGGTACGCGCGGAGGGCTCCAGCCCCCTGGCCAGGCTGCTCTCCCTGGTCCACCTGGGCGACTACGTCAGCGTCTACCTGGCGCTCCATCGCGGTGTTGACCCGACGCCGGTGTCTCTCATCGAGGAGCTAAAGCGTCTCCTGTAGGATGATCAGCACTCAAGATCTTCATCACTGAACCCTTTCTTTTAAAAAGAAAGCATTTCATCGGAAAGTAACTTCCGCGCTTCCTAATCAAAGAAAGGGTTCTCAGTAAGGGTTCGCTCATCACCAAGATGAAATAGTGCTGCTCCTTAAAATGCTTTCTCCTGAGCGCTCAAAGTATTTATACGGACACCTGGTTAATAGAACCGACGTATGCACACCCTCCTCAATCCCCGGGTCGTCTACTGTTTGCTTAAGGGTTATCTTCGGGATAAAGACCGGGTATGGCGGGCCAGCCGGGAGGCCATCCGGCGGCTGCAGGACAAGGCCTTGCGGCGCATGGTTCGCTATGCGTATGAAGTGCCCCTCTATCGGCAGAAGTACCGGGATGCCGGGGTTCACCCGGATGATATTTCCGGCGTTGCAGACCTCAAGAAGCTGCCCTTTGTCTCCAAGGATGACCTCCGCCGTCATTTTCCCGAGGGTATCGTACACCCTGATTTCGACCGGGAGACGGCGCATCTGGTGAGCACGTCCGGGTCGACGGGTCAGCCCGTGTCGCTGTACACTGATACCTCAGCGGTCATCAAGGCCCTGTTCGGTTTCCTCCGGGAGATACAGGAATATGGAGTCAACTGGCGGAAGACCCGGATGAGTGTCATCGCCGACATTGACGAGCATGCGGTGGAGGAGGCCTACCTGCAGGGCAGCGTCATGCCGGCCATCCGGCGGCTTTTTCCCCTGGACAACCTCCAGATTCTGCACGTGGGTGACGAGCCCCGCGACCTCATACAGCGCATCGATGACTTTGAGCCGGAATTCCTGGGTGGCTACCCCGGCGTGCTGCGGGCCCTGGCCGTGCTGAAGCGGAAGGGATACGGAGAGCACATTCGACCGCGGGTGATGTCTTCCTCGGGGGCGGTGCTGGATGAGTATACCCGCCGCTACATCGAGGATGCCTTCGCGGCTCCTATCTACGACGTCTACGGCTCCACGGAGGCCGGGCCGGTGGCCTTTGAATGCCGCAACGGCCAGTATCACATTCACTCTGACCTGGTGTGCCTTGAGTTCCTGGATGACGATGACAGCGACGTCGCGCCCGGGGAGCCCGGCCGGCTGGTCATCACCCGCCTCTACGGACGGGGAACCCCGGTCATCCGCTACACGGGCATGGATGACATCCTTGTACCCCTGGATGAATCCTGCCAGTGTGGCATCAATACCCCGGTCATCGGTCGAGTGGGCGGCCGCAAGGTCGACGCTATCGTGCTGCCCGACGGCGAGATTATTCCCCCGTTTTCCATCACGGGCATCCCGGGCGAGGTCATGAAGCAGTATGAGACCGACAAGATAAAACAGTTCCAGATCGTGCAGGAGAACTTCGACGAGCTGACGTTCCGTCTCGTCATCGATGAGGAGCTCCGCGACGTGGGCCCCTCCATTGAAACCATCTGCGAGGAAATCTGCCGGGAGACCCGACACAAGGTCGGCCCGGATATAAAGGTCACCGTAACCGAGGTCGACTGTATCGGCGGCAGCGACACCTCGAAGCCCCCCGTGCTGGTCTCAAAGGTCAACGGCCGAGCGTAACCGTTTTTATAGAGCCTTGTGCATTGCATCCCATGCAGGCAATCGCGTTCACCGGTCTCCCCGGGTCAGGTAAAAGCGAAGCCGTTGCCGTGGCCGAGCGGCAGGGATGGACCGTCATCCGGATGGGCGACGAGGTCCGGGCGGAAGCCAGGCGCCGCGGGATGGAGCCAAGCGACGGCAACCTGGGCCGGATAGCCGACGACCTCCGCCAGCAGGAGGGCATGGACGTCTGGGCTCGCCGCTCACTGCCCGATGGCGACGGCGATGTCGTCATCGACGGCATCCGGAACATCGAGGAAGTCGAGTTATTCCGGGAGGAGATCGACGACTTCGTTCTCGTCGCCGTCCACGCGTCGCCGGAGACCCGCTACCAGCGCTTGCGGGAGCGCGGCCGCTCTGATGACGCTGCATCGCTCGACGAGCTGAAACGGCGTGATGAAAGGGAGCTGGGCTGGGGCATCGGGAGCGTGGTAGCCATGGCTGACGTGGTCATCGTCAACGAGGGCAGTCTGGAAGAGCTCCACAGCAAGGTCACAGGTCTCCTCGCCGGCATGCAGGGATAAAGAGGCAAAACTAATTAAATGGCTTTTTCTTGCCCCTCCTATGGAGTACAAGGTCAAGGACATCGAGCTGGCTGAGGAGGGCCGGCGCCTCATCGGCTGGGCCGAGGACCACATGCCCGTGCTGATGGACATCAGGAAAGATTTTCAAAAGAACAGGCCGCTGGAGGACGTCACCATTGCCTGCTGCCTGCACGTCACCAAGGAAACGGCGGTGTTGATGAAGACACTGCAGGCCGGCGGTGCCACCGTGGCATTGTGTGGCTCGAATCCACTGTCGACGCATGACTCAGTGGCGGCTGCCCTGGCTGAGGAGGGCATCCATGTCTACGCGTGGCGGGGAAACAGCGAGGACTACTACTGGGCCGTCAACCGGACGCTGGACTACAAGCCGCAGATAACGATGGACGACGGCGGCGATTTGGTGACCACGCTGCATACCGACCGGCAGGAGCTCCTGGAGCACGTCATCGGGGGCACGGAGGAGACCACGACGGGTGTCAACCGGCAGCGGGTCATGGCGGAGCGGGGCGACCTGCGTTTTCCATTGGTAGCCGTCAACGATGCCATGACAAAGCATTTTTTCGATAATCGCTATGGAACCGGTCAGTCCACCATCGACGGTATTCTCCGCGCCACGTCAGTGCTGCTGGCCGGCAAGACGTTTGTTGTGGCGGGCTACGGCTGGTGTGGTCGCGGCCTGGCGATGCGCGCCGAGGGCATGGGTGCCAATGTCATCGTTACTGAAATCGACGAGATACGGGCCCTGGAGGCCGTCATGGACGGCTACCGGGTGATGCCGATGGCCGAGGCCGCCCATCTGGGAGACATCTTTGTCACGGTGACCGGTAACAAGCACGTCATCGATGCTGCTGCCCTTGATGCGATGAAGGATGGCGCCATCGTGGCCAACGCCGGTCATTTCGACAACGAGATAAACGTGCCCTATCTGCATGAGCAGGCGGTGCAGGAGCACGACGTCCGTGATAACACCCGGCAGTATATATTGCCGGATGGGCGGAGTATCTATCTGCTGGCGGAGGGCCGCCTGGTCAACCTGGCCGCCGCGGAGGGACACCCCAGCGAGGTCATGGACATGTCGTTCGCCAACCAGGCACTGGTGGCCCGATGGCTCACCAAGGAGGGCGCCATGCTGGACTGCCAGGTATGCCCGGTGCCCGACGACATCGACCGGGAGGTCGCCCGGCGTAAGCTGGAGACCATGAATGTAGCCATTGACACGTTGACGGATGAGCAGCGAAGCTACATGGAAGACTGGCATGAAGGAACATGAACGAGGTCATAGTGCGGGCCGCGCGGGACATCGCTGCTGCTGATATGACGGTGGCGCTGACCGGTGCCGGTGTCTCCACGGAGTCCGGTATCCCTGACTTTCGGAGCCGGGATGGACTGTGGAGCCGCTATGACATCAATGAATACGGGCACATCGATGCCTTCCATCGGAACCCGGGCAAGGTCTGGCGCATGCTACAAGAGATGCTGTCTCTGCTGGATGCGGAGCCCAACCCGGCGCATCGGGCGCTAGCTGCATTGGAGGAGATGGGGCATCTCGATGCCGTCGTGACCCAGAACGTGGACAACCTGCACCAGGAGGCGGGCAGCCGCACCGTGGTAGAGTTCCACGGCAATTTCACCCGCGTTATATGCCTGAAGTGTGGATCCCGGCACAGAGCAAATGATATTGTCCTGGATGCGTTGCCACCCCGCTGTGAATGTGGCGGCGTGCTGAAGCCGGACGGTGTCTTCTTCGGTGAGCAGATTCCCCCGGAGGCATATCGACGGGCGATGGCCCTGGCGCAGGCCTGCGATGTCTTGCTCGTGGTGGGCACATCGGCCACGGTGTCCCCGGCGAACCAGTTGCCGTATCTGGTCAAAGCCAGGCATGGCACGGTGATCGAAGTCAATACAGAGCCGACGGAGCTCACTGGCAGTCTGTCCGATTATCTCATCCGGGGAAAAGCCGGTGAGGTGCTGCCCCTGATTGTCGATGCTGTTACTGCGGCCAGTCCACCGTAATCTCCTCAGCGGCGCCCCGCTCCACGAGAATATCAGCAGTCTGCTTGGGGAGCACGACCACGTCTTCTTTTTTCAGCGCGTAGTTGTTCATGTCGCTGCCGACGAAGGAGGGCATGTCCTGGAGCATCCGGAGCGTGACGTCTGGCTCTCCCTCGGATTCCTGTGTGTCATCTGCATCCAGCCGGGGTGACTCCGGCTCAGGTGGTTCCTGTGAGGCCGGGGCCTCTTGGGTTTCCTCTGTCCTGTCCTCCGCTGCTGGAGCTGTCTCTGGCGTTTCCTCCTCCAGGGTTTCGCCGGCCAGGATGCGCTCCCGGTTTTCCTGCAGCAGCGAGACCAGCCGGTCGTAGAACCGTCGTTCCTGCCGGGTGAGATATTTCGGGGTGTGACTGCCGCCGCGCGCAGCTGACAGGGCGGCCTGGACGACTTTTTTCTCGCGTCGTTCGTAGATGCTCTTCCAGATACGCTTGGTGTTGCGGAGCTCGTCGGAGATGAGCAGGACTTTCTTGGATGACGGGTTTTTTCGTCGTTCCTCCTCCAGTCTGGCTTCGAGCCGCTGGATGTGCCGGACGGCTTCTTCAAAAAAATCATCGCCGATGTTCATCAGTTCCGGTGACTGCCGTTCCCGTCGCTCCAGGCTGCGCAGTTTCGTGTAGTCAAACGTGGCCATTCACACACACATTGCCGACCGGATATTTATGTTTTGAGTCCCCTGCGCTCTTGAAAACAGGAAGGCATTATGCTTATATAGCGTGTTCATTATATCGGTTGTGAAATAATGAAAATCATGAAGCGCTCCGGCTGGGTAGTGTCGCTTTTCGTGGCTGCTCTTCTGCTTTCCACTCCTTTGTTTTCCCTTGCGGACGACGTCCGGGAGGTTCCCTCGGGCTTTACAGGGATTTCATGGAACCGCGTTGTGCCGGTGAACAAGGCCACCCTGGTGCAGCACGACGAGAACAGCTACCTCGACGACTTCGCCTACATGGCGGCTATCCCGTCGAGCGTGTTCTATGATCATAACACTGACAAGTTGTACTCGAATCCCTTGCTCTTCTATGAGGATCACCAGGAGCTCGACCGGAAGAACCGGACGCTCAATGCATATTCAGGCTTAAACTATTTCATGGAGGACTGGCAGACCTATACCGGCGGCGTGAAGAAGATAGAGACCATCAACATGGGACAAAAGACGCCGTGGAAGGCCAAGAACTACACGCACATCAACGGCGAGGATCCCTACGACATCGCCACGCAGCTGGCCCTGCAGGACTGGTCCTATGCGGACAGCGCCGTCGTGGCCACCCTGGGCAACATGTCCGGCACGGGCAACACCACGACGGGCACCATCACTGGCTCCATGTCGGCGAAGTCGGTCAAGCACATCCGGCAAACGGCGGTGAAGCAGGATTCCATCGCCCCGCAGTACAACGACTTCTACGTGGCCGACGACTACAAGTACATCAAGGCGAACCTGACGTGGCCGTCGAAGAGCTGGCTGCCCACGTTGTCCTATCTCGCCACCCTTGGATTGTTGCAGGGCGGCCTGACTATTCCCTCCGCTGACCCGGATCTGCACCTCTACTGCAACTACGACGGACTCATGCAGGTCGCCTCGTCGCAGAACTGGAACGTGATGGCCGGTGCCGGTGAGAGCTGCGAGAGCTACGTCTACGCGCCAGGCAACTGGAAGTCAGCGGTCGTCGACATTCCCACCAAGGGCCCCCTCGGCGAACGTCACGGCACCATCATGGAACGCATCCGGGATCTCATTACTGGACAGGTGCATTACCTCATCGACATCTCACTCTATCCCGGCGATGAGGTAGAGCTGCCTGAAACAACGCCGTTCATGTGCCGGGATGTCTCCTTCGAGTTGAGCTGGAAAGGCGGCGGTCCGCTCGGCCTGATCATCGTCGACGAGAACAACGTCGCCGTCGGCGAAGCCGTGGCTGCCAACGTGTCCACGCAGACATTGGAGCTCGACCAGCTCGGCGAGGGCGACTACCGGGCGGTCATCGTGCAGCTCGGCGAAGCAGAACGCGAGATATCCTATACCCTCGACTATTCCTGGAAGCAGTCCATGCGGGAGGACAGCGCCAATTCATTGATGAATGCCGCCGAGGGCGCCGTCATCGCCTCCCTCACCAATTCACCCTTGCTCTACACCCCAGCGGATGAACTCTACACAGACATCGAGAAAGTACTCACGAAGCTCGGTGTCGACCACGTCTACTTCGTGGACATCGGCAACCAGTCCGACAGAAGGGTCAGAGACCAGCTGCGGCGCATCTGCCCCATCAAGAAGGAATACCATGACCTCATAGAGATGTACCGGGACATCAGGAGCAGAAGCGAGGAAAACGACATCGTCTTCACCACCATTGATCCCTGGACCACGTGGCGAGCCGAGGAGCTCGCACCCGCCGAGGAACGCGATGGTGCATTATACATTGGCTCCGCGGCCTACCTGGCAGCGCATCATGGAGCCCCGCTCATGGCCGTGGACATGCATCCGCCGCTCTCCCGGGCGGTGGTATGGCACACGGAATGGTGGAAGGATCACGCCGTCCGCGACGACGAGCCCAACGTGGGCGCCATGTATCTCACCAGCAAGGAGGCCTACGATTACCTGGATGAGCTGGGCTTCGAC
>JBNGDQ010000015.1:0-9777 GCA_049975285.1 Thermoplasmatota archaeon | reverse complement strand
AGGAGCCCGACGTGCTGTCGCAGAGCCAGCGCCTCGGCCTGGACATCGTTCCCGCGAAGCTGAGCGACCTGCCATTGTCTGATTTGCTGCCAGTCATCAAGCGGACGGGGTACGACGGCATCATCATCACCGTGCTGTTCGGACGGCTGCGCACCAAGGATTACACGGGCTACGAGATGGACGAAGCCATGGAGAACCTGCATTCCATGGGGTTCAACGCCCTGAGCTGCCTCATCTCGAACACGTATATGCATCTCTCGCTCATCCGGCATGGCTGCGTCTGGCAGGTCATCGATCCCTGGGAGACATCCTGGTATTCCGCGTTCGCCAGCGAGATGTTCGCCCGCGACCTTGCGTTGGGCAAAAACGTCGGGCAGGCCTACACGGACAGCATCCTCCACACGGGCATCGGCTATCTGACCAAGGACTGGTGGTGGGACATCAAGGAAAACCTCTGCTACTTCGGCGACCCCGACCTTTCGATGTGGTCCCCCAAATATAGCTGGGATCGCCCGGAATCAATGGACAGCGGTACCATCCATGGCCATGCACCGTTCGGTGCCACTGAATACCCGGAGGAGGCCGGAGAAGGCGGCTTCTCCACGATTATCGGCGTCGGTCTGATCCTCATCATTGCTGCCGCGGGCGCCTACCTCGGCTGGAAGTACAAGCAGCGGAAGAGCTAGACGTGGGCGAGACCCCGGCCGGCCAGCAGCACCGCCAGGTATTCCGGCACCTCGACAGAACCTTTTTGCAGAGAGAATGACTGCTCCATCATGGATATCTCCACCGGGTGCTCCAGCTCAACGTCGATGGATGCATCACTGAAGACCACGGCATCCCTGAGCGGATTGAACCCATCGATGTCGTCCAGCGGCACCGGCGTGACCCGGAGGCCCGTCTTGCCGTGCAGGGACCCGGGCTGCCGAATCAGCCGCTTGACGTCACCCGTGACGGGCTCGTCGGGTTCACCTCGCAGTTCGACGGCGCAGCGCTTCACCAGCTGCGGCATGATTTTCTTGATGAACGTCGACTGGTCTATCTTGCCCCGGCGGATGCGCTCGATGCGCTCCTCGGTGACATCGTTGAGGATGCCCCTGGCGGTTTTTTCGCCGATGCCGTCGAACGACGTCAGCAGCTTCATCGCCTCGTCGGGTTCCATCTCCCGGAGCTCCTGGAAAAAGTCGACGATGTCCCGGCTGATCTTGCCTCGCCAGCCAGGTGTCGACGGTGGCGCTATCTGCAGCGCCGTCTGGGTCATCCGTCCCCGCCGGGCGATGGTTTTCTCCTGCAATACGGCATCGAGGTCGAGCCCCCGGCCCGTGATGTAGTCCACGATCTCGCGGCGTTCCTGGCTCTCCAGGGGCAGCACTTCCGGGTGGACGACGTGGCAGTGGTAGCCCCGGCCGCCGCTGAAATACAGCGAGAGCTCCTCATCGGTGAAGCCGAAGTCATCCGTCAAAAACGAGACGAGCTTTTTGAGCTCCTGTTTGACGGCGGCGAGCATCTCCTCGTATTGCATCTCTGTAGCACCGGGGAGATGATCTGCATCGAGGTCGAAGATGAGGTCGGCGCCCATCCAGCCTTTCTCCTGCATCGAGGCTGCATCCGGTGCCTCATAGTAGGCCGACGAATGGTAGACGTGTGCCGGTGCCTGCTCCTGCAATAGCTCCAGCAGTTCATCGTGGCGCTTGAAGCCCACGTGGCGGGTCATGCCTGGTTGCTCGAAGAACACGAAGCCATACTCGCGACGCGTGAACCGCCGGGGCGGTGGTACCTCTGCACCGGTATAATAACGCTGGAATCGCTCCTGCAAAAAGCTATTCATGGTTCCTCCGCGCCCGGCTCTTGATGCGGTAGTACCCGAGCGGATGTTTCACTCGCTTGCAGATGGTATCCGTTTTTTCGCTGGGGCAGAGCCCCCAGGTCTTGATGGAGGAGCAGCTCGGCGGCGTATACTCGGTCCCGGAGACCTTTCCCGTGATGTGCTCTATCTGGTAGCGGGTCTTCCCCCGGCTGAAGTCCGGGGAGCCCCCGAACAATGCCACGATTTCATCGGTGTCCATGCCCACGGCGTGCAGAAACGAGACCAGGGTGAACCGCCCCACGTGGGGCACGTTGACGCCTGACTGCGCGGCGGCCAGCAACTGCCGGATGCAGGGCGGCAGCTTGGTGACGGTGACCTCGCCCATGTCGGCCTCCCGCTGCATCTGGCGTTCCTCCATCAGGGTGCGCAGCCGGGTGACTTCTTCCTGGAACACGTTGCGAACCTCGGAGGGCGGCTCCATCTCGCGGACCTCGAGGTAGATGGCATCCTGGATGGCGTTCTGGAGGAGACGGGCCAGTTGCCGTTTCTGCAGTGCTATCCAACCCTGGCGGAGGGGCATGTTGACGAGCTTCCAGCTGTCGCTCCACGTCGGCGCATGCTCCAGGTAGTCAGTGAAATAGATGGCCATCTCGTCGGTGACCTGCAGGCCGTACTCCTCGGCGATGGCCACGAGCACGCCGTCGTCTTCATCTTTCAGGCGCTCGTAGGCCTGCTTGGCTTCCGCCAGGGCATATCGGCCGGTGGCGTAGCCGCTGTTGACGCTGGCGACGATGACCCGGGCGATGGGATACGAAAAAATATTCATCAGGGCATCGGTTTCCGAGGCGGCCGGGTAGTCCCCGACGATGCCCTGCTCGACGGCGTCGTTGACCCGCTGTCGTCCCAGTGCCCTGGCCCGCTCATAGATAGGGTCATGCAAAATCTCGGCGGTGCGGACGCCTTCTTCTTTTACCAGCTGCCGGGCTTCGTCGAGGAAGGGATACCGGGCGAGCTGGGTGACGTCCACGCTGTAACATCCCCCGACTTATTTAATGTTTTATGGATGGGGAGTTCTGGCACATAAAATATTTATGATAGACAGCTTTTAGCGAGGAAGCTTTGCTATCTGCTGCTGTCACGTGGCAAATATTAAATACAGGGTCGATATTTATGGCGCTACTTATGGCTGCTGAAGAAGATGACTTTAAATACATCGTACGCATCGCCGCGACCGACGTCGACGGCAACAAGCCCGTCCGTTACGCGTTGACCCAGGTCAAGGGCGTAGGGAACACCCTGGCGCATATCATCGCCCGGGAGGCCGACGTCGACGAAAACATCAAGATCGGGAAGCTGTCCGATAGGGATATCGAGCAGCTCAGCGACCTCGTGGTCAACACTGCAGACGTGGTGCCGCCCTGGATGCGGAACCGCCAGCGGGACATCGAGACCGGCGAGGACCGGCATATCATCGGACCCGAGATAGACGTGGTACGGCGGGACGACATCAACCGACTCAAAAAGATCAAGTCCTACCGTGGCCTCCGCCACGAGAAGGGCCTGCCGGTGCGCGGGCAGCGCACCAGGGGCAACAAGCGCTCCGGCCTGGCCGTCGGCGTATCCCGGCGGAAACTCCGGCAGGAGAAGAAATAGGTGACATAGCATGGGAGATCCAAAGTTTCCACGGAAGAAATACGAGACGCCCAGTCATCCCTGGGAAGCCGAGCGCATCGAACGCGAGCGGGACCTGATGCACAAGTACGGCCTCAAGAACAAGAAAGAGGTCTGGAAGGCTGAGACGTTCCTCAGGAACATCCGCGGGCACGCCCGTGAACTCTTCGTCGGCGTCGAGGAAGCGCAGACCAAGAAGGAAAAAGAGGAGCTCCTGCAGCGTATGACGTCGCTGGGTATCCTGCCGCCGAACTCGGCGCTGGATGACATCCTGGCGTTGACTATTGAGGATATCCTGTCCCGGCGGCTGCAGACCCAGGTGTATTATCACGGCCTGGCGTATACGCCGAAGCAGGCTCGTCAGCTCATCACGCATGGTCACATCATGGTCAACGGTCGCCGGGTCCGCGTGCCCTCGTACAAGGTCAGGACGGCGGAGGAGGACACCATTCAATATGCTGCGGCGTCGCCGCTGGCTGACGATGTCCACCCGATGCGTCCCTCTGTGGAGGAGACCAAGGAGCAGCGGATGGCGATGCACAGCGAGAGCGGCGGGGAGGAGGAATAATATGGGAAAAAAAGCAGTCACGCATATCTTTGCATCGCATAATGATACTATTATCACTGTCACTGACCTGACGGGCGCTGAGACGCTCGCCAAGTGCACCGGCGGCATGGTGGTCCGCTCCGACAAGGATGAGGGCTCGCCGTACGCCGCGATGCGCGCCGCTCAGAAGGTGGCCGAGGAACTCCGGGAGAAGGGCATCGATACCGTCAACATCAAGGTTCGCGGGAGAGGCCGTGGTCGCTCCAAGCACCCTGGCCGGGGGGCCCAGGCGGCTATTCGTGCGCTGGCGCGAGCCGGCATTCGTATTGGACGCATCGAGGATGTCACACCGGTTCCCCATAACGGCTGCCGGGAGAAGGGCGGAAAACGGGGACGTCGGGTATGAAGGCCACTGTTCTGGAGGAGGAGGGTAATTATATCAAGGTGCTGTTCGAGGATATTACGCCCGATGTGGCCAATGCCATTCGCCGGACCATCATGCTTGATGTACCCACGTTGGCCATCGAAAACGTAACCATCTACGATAACACCTCAGCCTTGTTCGACGAGATCGTGGCGCATCGCCTCGGGTTGCTGCCGTTGCCGACGGACCTGGAGACGCTGGTGTTCCGGGAGGACTGCGCCTGCGACGATGAAGGCTGCCCCAACTGCACTGTCCATTACACGGTTAGCAAGGAAGGCGAATGCACCGTTTACAGCGGTGACCTCGACGCTGAAGATGCATCCTGGGCGGTCGTCGATGAAAAGATACCCTTGCTGCGGCTGAACAAGGGTCAGCGCATCATTCTCGAGGCAGAAGCGATCCTGGGAACGGGCAAGCAGCACGCGAAATGGCAGCCTGCCTCCGGCATCGGCTACACGTATTACCCCGAAATCACGGTTACTGATGACTGCAATGGCTGCCGGGCCTGCGTCGATATCTGTCCCCGTGACGTGCTCGGTATGAAGGGTGCGAAGGCTGTCGTCAAAGACTTGGAGGCCTGCAGTCTCTGCCGGAGCTGCGTGGAGGAATGCGGTCGCAATGCGATCACCGTCGAGGGTGATCCCACCCGTATTATTTTTACGTTCGAGTCCGACGGGTCGCTGCCCCCGCGAGTCATCCTGACTGAGGCGTTGGACATCCTGCACTACAAGTACAAGGCACTGGCCGAGTCCCTGTAGCTGCTCGAGGAACACTTCTCTTTTGTACGCCGTGGGTACGAACAGGATAAAAGTGAGGAATATCCTGGGTGAGCGGACCGGCTACTGCTCCTGTACCGGGGAACGCCAGTCCAGGCCAATGGTGCGGGCGCCGATCTTGGCGATGAGCGGCATACTCCGCTTGTGCTGACTCCGCCGCCGCATATGCTGGACCCGGTGTACCTCGCTCTCCTCGATGTCCGCCAGTCGCGCGATCTTCTCCACCGGCCATTTCCGCTCCAATCCGTAGAGAATATGATCCAGTTTTTCATAGGAGATACCCAGTTCCTCCTCGTCGGTCTGCCCCTTCCATAAACCGGCGGTCGGCGCCTTCTCGATGATGGGCTCCGGGATGTCGAGATGCCGGGCCAGCTGAAAGACCTGTGTCTTGTAGACATCGCCGATGGGGAGAAAATCCGTGCCGCCGTCCCCGTACTTGGTGAAATACCCGATGAGCAGCTCCGTCTTGTTGGAGCAGCCGCACACCAGGCTGTTCTTGACGTTCGAGTAGCCATACCAGAGCAGCATGCGCAGCCGGGATTTGATGTTCCCCAGCGCCACTGCATCCATCTCATGGGGATAGGTCTTCCGAATGGAATGAATAAAGGGAGAGATATCGATGGTCTCATATTCGATGTCGAGCTCATCCGCGATGAGACGAACATGCTCGATGTCCTCAATCGGGGTGGAAAGCTCCGGCATAAAGATAGCATGGATGTTCTCACGGCCGAGCGCCATGGCTGCAAGGGTAGCGGTCACCGCCGAGTCGATACCACCGGATAGACCAATGACCACGCTGTCCACGCCCGCATTGGCTGTATAGTCACGAATAAACGTGGTCACCAGCCCCGTCACCTCTTCCGTATCTATCTCGAGCATATGGATAACGTTATATGCAGGGCTGATATATGGTTTTGGGATTTGTATGCAGCTTTCACTCGTCAACGTTCATCCGGCCGTGGGCAACAAAAAAAAGAACCTGAAAAAGATGCGCAAGACCCTCGACGACATCGAGGCAGACATGGTCGTCTTCGGGGAGCTCACCGCCACCGGCTACACCTGTAAGGACGAGTTCCGTGACCTCGCGGAACCCCTCGACGGTCCCACGGTGCAGGCAGTGCAGGAGATAGCCGCCGAGCATGATACATCCATCGTGTACGGCATGCCGCTGGAGGAGCGAGCCGGCCTCATCTACAACGCAGCTATCATGGTTCATCCCTCGGGAGCGGTGCAGCCGTACCGGAAAACATTTTTGCCCAATTTTGGCCCCTTCGAGGAACGCTTCTTCTTTACCCCGGGCGATGCACTACCTGTCTTCGATACCCCGCATGGCAGGATAGGTATGTGCATCTGCTACGACCTGTTCTTCCCGGAGCTCGTCAAGGGCATGGCGTTGAAGGGTGCCGACATGATTATCTGTATCTCCGCGTCACCATCGATAAGCAAGGAGTACTTCGAGCAGGTGCTACCCGCCCGCGCGATAGAGAACACTGTGTTCATGGCCTACGCCAACCTGGTCGGCACGCAGGAAAACCTGGTCTTCTGGGGTGGCAGCCAGGCGTACAGCCCCACGGGGGACCTCATCGACAGGGCAGCCTACAACAAAGAGGATGTCGTTACCATTGACGTAGACTTTGACCTCATCAGGGAAGCGCGCGCCGGTCGCCCGACGCTTCGCGACACCCGGGCGGAGTTGTTCGCTGACCTGTACCGCATCGCCAGGAGTGAGCCCCTCCATCATGACATCGCGGCCATCGGAGTCAGGATGGGCGAGTATGCAGCCTCCCGGATGAAAATCGAATCCATCGAGGTACACGGCCCGGACGAGATGGTCGATGGCCTCATGTACGCGACAGCCTGCCCTCGAGAGAACATCTCCGTGGAGCCCGGCGAACAGATAACCGTCACGTTTTCCTCCAAGGATGCAGCATTGACCTTGACTCTTACGCCGGCGATGCAGCGGCTCCTTGAGCAGGGCCTGGACCCGGCAATGCTTCGCTCTCTCGAGGCAGAGAGGCTCTTCGACGCCTCCGCATAGGGAGAAACAGGAAGCGAAAATTATAAGATGTCCATCGCTATTATAGTAGCGTATGGATTTCACTACGCTTACGATACTGGCAGTACTCTCATTCATACTGGCCTGGTTCGGCATAATGATTTTTACCACCGAAACCAAGGAGGAAGAGGACGAAGAAGAGCAGTCCTCGCAGGAACCAGTCAGCCAGGAAAATGATGGCTCCGTCCAGAAGGTAGCCCGCGTTGATGAAACGATGCCGGTCCATGAGGCCAGCGAAGACGAAGTCGTCATGTACCAGAACATGGTCGAGAAATATCGCTCCATGGTACAGCAGCTTCGCCAGAAGGTCGAACGCCTCGAGCAGACCAGCAGCACCTCTGGCATGTCCAACGACCAGCTCATCGACTGGATAGCCGACCTCCGCCGGGAGAACAAATACCTGAAAAACAAGCTGACGGAACTCGAGGAGGAACCCGCACCCGTCGCGGTCATGGATGCCTCAACAGAGACCATTGCCACGCTCAAACAGGAAAACGAGCACCTACGAGAACGCCTGGAAAAACACCGCCTCCGGGTCACCCAGCTCGAGGACCAGATCGAGGAACTCAAAAGCGACCTTCACTACTACCGAGATATGGTCAACAAGCTCCAGGGCAACTACACCGTCATCAACAAGTACAACTACCGGGCCTGCATCCGCGACCCCGACACCGGGGAATTCCACTATGAGCTCGTCAAGTTCCCCCGCGACTTCGACCCCTTCAATCCAACGTACATCAGCCAGGATGGCACCGAGATCTACGAGGAATACGGCATAAAGATACCCACCAAGCTTGGCGACCTCGTCCGGGAAGAATTCAAGCGACGCGCCGCTGAGCCCTGGGAGGACGCCGAGATCGACTGGAACGTCGGCCGGTAACGGTACCGATGGAAAACTGGACCGAAAAATATCGACCCCGCCATCTCGACGACATCGTTGGCAACGATACAGCACTGCAGCAGCTCCGCCAGTGGGCCCAGCAATGGCAGCAGGGCCAGCCGAAGGACAAAGCCGTCATTCTCTCCGGCAAAGCCGGCATCGGGAAGACCTCGGCAGCGCATGCACTCGCCAACGACTACGGTTGGCAGACCATCGAGCTCAATGCCTCTGATGCCCGCAGCAAGGACGTCATCCGGCGCACTGCCTTCTCCGGAGCAGTCAATGAAACATTTTCCCCCGACGGCATATACATGCCATCCAAATCAGGCGGCGGTACCCTGGTCATCATCGACGAGGCCGACAATCTATATGAAACACAGGGTGACCGCGGCGGCACCGGCGCCATCATCGATACCATCCGGCAGACCCGGCAGCCCGTCATATTGATCGTCAACGACTACTACCAGTTGACGCGGGGAGCCGGGAAGCCCCTCAAGTCACTCTGCCGGCACATACAGTTCAAGCCCGTCGGCGACGAGCTCATCGAGACCTTGCAGCGTATCAGTCAGGCCGAGGGTGTCCAGGTCGACAATGACGTCATCCGATTTATTGCTAATCATGCAGATGGAGACGTCCGCGGTGCCATCAACGACCTCCAGACCCTCTGCCAGAGCAAACAGCATGTCGACATGAGCACCGTCGCCCGGATTGGCTCCCGCAACCGCGAGCAGCAGATTTTTTCCGGGCTCCGTCGTATCCTTCGCGCCAGGACAATGCAGGATGCCGATGCAGCCGCCCGCGACATCGACGAGGCGCCGCCGCAGATGATACTCTGGATAGATGAAAACCTGCCTGTCGAATATCAGAAACCTCGCGACCTCGCCCGCGCCTACAACTACCTCGCGGCAGCAGATGTCTTCCTCGGGCGGACCCACCGCCGGCAGCATTACGGCCTCTGGAAGTACGCCTGCAATCTCATGTATGGCGGCGTGGCGGTCGCCAAGACGCGGCTCTACCGGGGCTACAATCGCTATGATTTTCCCTCCTGGCTCCGCAAGATGAGCGCCAGCAAGGCCAAGCGGGGCAGGCGCCGCCACGTCTCCCTCAAGATCGGTCGCTATACGCACATGTCCGGGGACAAGACCCGTGACCTCATCCCGTATCTCGAGGCCATGCTCTCACATGACGAAGAACTAGCCGCCATATTGACCCGGCGGCTCGACCTCAGCACAGACGACCTGACCCCGCTCGTAGGCGGCCAGGCCGCCAAAAACATCACCCAGCGGGCCGAGAAAGGCGACATCCCTACGGGCAGCAGCGACCGGCAGCAGAGCCTGTTCGACTACTGACGGGACATTTTTTACTCTTAAGGCGTCCCAAAATGGGTCAGGATGTCGATGCTTCTCGATGTTCTTTCACCCGGCGCTGCACCGTGCTCTTCGGGATACCCGTCTGCTTGGCTATCTCGCGGTAGCTGAGCCCCGTGGTCCACCGCAGCACGTACAGCCGCCTGGCCGTCCAGTAGTCATGGTCACCGTAATGATCCCTGTCTATCTTTGAGAGTGCCATCGGAGCCGTGCCCTGCTCTCGCTGTTGCTGCTCCAACTCTTTTTTCT
>JBNGDQ010000014.1:0-18893 GCA_049975285.1 Thermoplasmatota archaeon | reverse complement strand
GCGGCATACCTCGACGACCTCGGCATCGATATGGCGTTGTCTCGTTTTCCAGGCGACATGCCGGAGGCATATATCTTCAATGACAGCCAGCATCGACAGATAACCTATTTTTCCTGGGGTGTCTCCGAGCAGATGCCCGATATCGATGCCGCAGGAAAGGTCATCCACCTGGCGCCGGTGCATCCCCAATTTGCCTGCCGGATGGCCGAACAGGCCCGCTACCTGGCCTTCGAGCCCGGGCAGGACCTGCCGCGCTACACCGCCGAGCAGCTCTCATACCTGTTGGCCCGGACGGACATGCTGTTCTGCAATGGTACCGAGCTGCACTCCATGGCCGAGATGCTGGATGTATCGAGGCGCGAGCTGCTCACCGACCTTGATGCCGTCGTGACTCGCGGCGAGCGGGGCTGCCTGGTCTACGAGGACGGTAAAACCTACGAGGTGCCAGCCGTGGACGCAGACATGGTCGACCCGACGGGAGCCGGTGATGCTCACCGGGCGGCCGTCTGGGCGGCACTGCAACGTGACTTTGACCTTGAGGTGGCCTGCCAGCTGGGGAACGTCGCCGCCGCGTTGACCGTGGCGCAGCGAGGGGCACAGAACGGCATGCCCGACTGGGAGACCCTGCTAGAGCTGCACGCCCGGGCTTTTGAAGGGGCAGAAAACATTTAACTGCACGTCGCTTTACATGCAGCATGCTACGCACCCACTATGCTGCAGATGTGAGCACGGATGACTGCGGCCAGACGATATCGCTTGCCGGCTGGATAGAAGAGATACGCAACCTTGGCGGCATCGCCTTCATTTTGTTGCGCGACAAGACGGGCGTGGCACAGGTCACCTGCATCAAGAAAGAGATGCCGGAGCTGTTCGCCCGGCTGACCGAGCTTCCCCGGGAAAGCGTCATCACTGCAACGGGCATATGTCAGAAAAATGACCAGGTGCAGCACGGCTGGGAGTTGCTGCCGAGCAGCGCTACGGTGCTCTCGAAGGCGGATGCACCGCTGCCCATGGGCGTGGCCGACAAGGTCAACGTTGACTTTGATACGCGACTGGATAACCGGTTCATCGACGTGCGGCGGGATGAGGTGCAGGCCGTCTTCGCTATTCGCCATACCTTCATCGAGGCCACTTGTACGTATCTGGCTGATGAATGCTTCACCCACGTTCACACGCCGAAGATGACGGTCTCCTCGCCGGAGGGCGGTACGGAGCTGTTCACCATCGATTACTTCGGGCGGGATGCCTATCTCGTGCAGTCCCCGCAGGTCTACAAGCAGATGCTGATGGCTACCGGCCTGGACCGCGTCTACGAGATTGCCTGGTACTTCCGGGCGGAGGAGCACGACACCTCCAAGCATCTCAATGAATCCACGGCCATCGACGTCGAGATGGCCTTCATCGAGGACGAGGAGGAGGTCATGTCCATCATCGAGGGTATGGTCGCCTCGTCGCTTACCGCCATTGAGGAAAACCATCCAGCTGAGCTGCAACGCCTCGACGTGGAGTTACCCGCGGCGGAGCCGCCGTTCCAGCGTATCCACTACGACGAGGTCGTCGACATCCTGTCCGGGCACATCGACTTCACATGGGGCGACGACCTGGGGACCGACGAGGAAAACCTGCTCGGTGAGCTCCTCGATGACGACTTCTACTTTATCACCAAGTTCCCCCTGGAAACCAAACCATTCTACGCGATGCCCGACGGCAAGCATGCCAGAGCCTTCGACCTCGCCTGCCGGGGTACCGAGATATGCTCCGGAGCCCAGCGTATCCACGATGTAGCGTTGCTCGAGGAGCGTATCGCCGCGTTGGGATTGAACCTCGATGACTTTGCCGAGTATCTCAAGGCGTTCCGCTACGGGATGCCGCCGCACGGGGGATTCGGCTTCGGCATCGAGCGCTATCTCATGAAAATCCTGGGGCTGGGCAACGTCCGGGAGTGCATCCTGTTCCCGCGGGATAAGAAGCGTTTGACGCCCTAGCTTTCGGGTACACGTCGGATGCTGTCCAGGATGGTGCCGTCCACCCATTCCACGACCGCGACGACGACGTCGTCCAGCTCTGGCTGCGGCGCTGTTCTCCCGCAGATGTCCTCCGCTTCGGCCTTGATATCCTCGATGGGTCGTATCGGCAGGTCTGCATCCTTCGTGGCCTCGATGAGGTCCTGACGACGCGGGTTTATAGCGATGCCGCGCTCGGTGACGACGACATCGATGAGCTCGCCGGGTCCGACCAGCGTGGTGACCTCATCCCGTATCATGGGCGTGTCCCCGCGATGGGAGGGAATCACGAGTATCGTACACTTCGCGTAGAGGCTGTTCTGCCAGCCGCCGACGCCGTGCAGGAGCATCCCGTCGGAATGCGTGACCACGTTGCCGTTGAAGTCGACGTCGACCTCGGTGGCCCCCAGTACGACCAGGTCCGTCATGGACACCGTGGTGCCCTTGGAATGGAAATTATAGTAGGTGTTCACGTCAAACGTCACGTGCCGGGGATTCTCCCGGAGGCTTTCAATGGCCGTGAGATCAAAGCTCTGCCCGTCGAGGATATAGTCGCCGAGGCCTTCCTTCAGCATTTCCACGAGGTAGCTCGTCGTCCCGCCGTTCATCACGCGAGCCGTCACCCCCTTCGTCCGCATAATGTCCCGGAGATATTTAACGAAGGCCAGCGAGGTACCGCCGGCTCCCGCCTGGAAGCTGAAACCATCCCGGACGATGCCGGCTGCGTCGGCGAACCGGGCCGCCAGCTCGGCCATGTGCAACCGCGTAGGATTATCAGTTATCTGGGTGGTGCCGGACACGATTTTTTCTGGATCCCCGATGCTGTCCATCGTCGCCACGTAGTCCACGTAGCTTCCATCGATGTGCCCGGGATGACAGGGGAACTCGACGAGGTTGTCCGTGACCACGATGACCTGGTCCGCGTACTGAACGTCAACCTGCGCGTAGCCCAGCGGGCCGCAGGCCGAGGGACCATACAGGCCGTTCGCGTTGCCGTAGCGGTCAGCCGTGGGCGCCGCCACCACCGCGATGTCGATATGCACGTCGCCATCCTGCACGGCTCGATACCGGCCGCCGTGGGAGCGCAGCACGCCCATCCCCCTCATGTGGCCATGGGAACAGTACACCCCCAGCGGGCCGTTCAGGCTTCCCTCGATGTGATGCACCACGCCGTTCTCCATATGCTCGATGACCGGTGCATGGCAGGGAAACGAGGCGCTCGGAAACCACCGCAGGTCTCTCACGCCTATTTCAGCCGCGATGTCGAATACTGCATTGGCTACCCGGTCGCCGTTCCGAAAATGATGATGCGTGGAAATAGTCATCCCGTCGCGGAGGCCGCAGCGCTGCAACGCTGTCCGGAGTCCCCCGACGAGCTTGTCGCCATCCGCCGGGTAATCAATGCAGGATGGAATCCGCGGGGCTGCTTTTTTTCCCTGCGGCTTGTAGGCATTGACCCCCTTGAACGGCGGTACGGGTTGCCCGTTGACGTGGGTGGGCACGAGTCGCCCGGCTGCGTTTTCGACGAGTTCATATGTCCCATCGCTCATCCTATCAGCAGGGGAATTTTATATCGATATAAATGCGTTTGCATCTCGGCCTGTAGCAGTGCCGGCATGCAATGGAGAAAGAGCCGGAGTCGGGGACTCCGGCAGTGGAAAAAAACACCCTGTGAACGTCCGGGGTCTCTATTTCTTCTTGCTGGTCTTTTCTTTCTTAGCCGTCTTCTTGGCCATGGCGACCACCTCCTTTCTGTTGTTTCCTGGTGTGGTTGAGTATCGTGTGCAGTCTGGGTGTTTACCACCGGTCATCGTCGTCTTCGTCGCTCAGGGAAATGTCGTCATCGTCATCATATATGCCGCTGTCGTCGTCATCGTAGTCGTCGTCATCCCTCCGGTGCCTGCTGTCTTTCATTCTTTTGTCCATTTCGATCACCTGGGAGAGTGCGTGACACCCTCCGGGCCTATATCCTCAGATATATTGAAAAACACTGCTCTCGGAATCCGGTGAAATTGCCTCGTGGGCGTGTGTATCCACGGTGCATCTTTCCATAAAACGCGAGAACGGCGGTTTTTCTCCTGATATCATGCTCGAGCTACAATTCATCCTCGTCCTCCCAGTCTTTGCCGGCATGAGCACTCTTCGCAGCGATGACGTCATCGATACGTAAAATCATGGTGGCTACCTCTGCCGCTGCGGTCACTGCCTGTTTCCCCACGCGTAAAGGTTCGATGATGTTTTGATCTCGCATGTTGACGATGGCCCCGGTGAAGACGTCTATCCCTGCATGTTTATCTCCGGCGGTATGGGCCTTCCGCAGTTCTATCAGGACATCAAGCGAGTCAAGGCCAGCGTTGGCCGCCAGTGCACGAGGAATGATTTCTATGGCTTCTGCGAATGTTTCAATAGCCAGCTGCTTTCGTCCGCCAATGGTGGTTGCATAGTGTTGTAAGCCGAGCGAGACCTCCATGGCTGCGGATCCACCGCCGGTTATCACAGTGCCATCTTCCATCGTTACCGCAATGACACTCAATGCATCATGCAGTCCCCGTTCCACCTCATCCACGACGTGCTCCGTGCCGCCTCGTACCAGGATGCTTACAGCCTTCGCTTTTTTGCATCCGGTGATGAAAACCATGGTGTCCTCTCCCACCTTTTTTTCCTCGACGCATCCGGCTTTTCCAATGTCATCAGGCACGATATCCTCGAGATTGGATACCATGGAGCCCCCGGTCGCTTTCACCAGTTTCTTCATGTACGATGACCCAATCGATGCGACCACGAACAGGCCGGCCTTGGCCAGATAATGCAGCGCGAGGTCATCTATCTCTTTCTCGGAGAGCACGACGGTGGCACCGCTGTCCTGTATCCGCTTGACCATGCTCCTCAGCATTGTTTCCTCCTCATCCAGGAATTTTTCCAGTTGCGCCGGGTCAGAAATACGAATCTGGGCGTTGAACTCCGTCTTTTTTATCTCCAGCGGCACGCGGAGCAGCAGAATCTTCGCTTTTTTTACCGCCATGGGCATTGAGGGATGCGCCCGCTCTTTTTTGAGGATGATACCGTCAACCAGCTCGGTGTCTTCGACGGAGCCGCCATGCTGCTTGGCCACCTTGACGTTGTCGATGTCGACGGATATCGTGCCATCTTCTTCCTCCGCGACGGCATGTGCTGCCCGATAGGCGATATCAGCCAGGAGCTCCCTGTTCGTCGAGGCTACTTTTCCGATAAGCGAGGTTTCAGCCACCTTCTTCAACAGGCGTTTCCGCTCTTTCTCGTCCTGCACAGGAAAAGAAATATTTTCGAGTATCTCAGCGGCTTTCCGGCTGGCCGTCCGGTATCCATCGACGATAACCGTGGGATGGATGTCCTGCTCGATGAGCTCCAGCGCCTGCTTGAGGAGTTCACCGGCCAGCACCACGACGGTGGTCGTGCCGTCGCCGCATTCGTCATCCTGGGTCTCCGCTACTTCTATCAGCATCTTGGCGGCGGGATGCTCCACGTCGATTTCTTTGAGGATGGTGGCGCCGTCATTGGTTATCACCACGTCGCCCAGGCTGTCCACCAGCATCTTGTCCATTCCTTTTGGCCCCAGCGTCGAGCGGACGGCATCGGCAATCACCATAGCCGCCCGGATGTTGTTCTCATGGGCATCACGACCGTGTTCACGGCGAGTTCCCTCTTTCAGTATGATAATTGGTTGTTGTGCGGTTAACATAGTACCCACCTGATTGTATCATTTCCTGGAAGGTTCATAAACACTGCTCTCGGATTCCGGCGCACCGCGGGAAAAAATCGTGTATCCCTCGGCGTTTATCTGACACCGTGCAGCAATCCGCGAGCCGTATCTTACCCGTTCAGGGGAGATCCAGCGGGGAGAGAAACTCCCGGTCCGCTTCGAGCACCGTGATGATCTCCTCATCCTTTATCCCCAGCGGGATGATGCGGTGTTTCAGTATCCGCTTCAAATCCTGGTAGGAGGGCGCCACGATAAAGATAGCCAGTTTATGCTCCCCGGATATCTGGTAGACGCGGAGCACGTTGGTCACCTGCTTGATTTTTTCCGTCACATCGTCGACCTCGGAAAACGACGTCGGGTTGGCCAGGATGATGGCGAAAAAATTCAAGCCCAGCACGGTCTTGTCTATCATCGCCGTGTACCCCTGAATGATGCCGGCGTCCTCCATCGCCTTGATGCGATCCCGGATGGTGGTCTCGGAGCGCTCCAGCTCCAGCGCGATCTCCTTGTATGTCATCCGGGCATCCCGCTGCAGCAGATACAGGATTTTTTTATTGATGCCGTCTATTTTCACTATCCCCTGTATCCTGGCAGGGCGTAAAAGCGTTTTGTTTTCCCGCTGCAGAATCCGGGGCTATAACGTGTTCGGAAGCCCGAAACGCGCAGAGATGGCAGGGCTAAACCTAACACACGGAAAGAACCGATGGATTGAGTTAATCACTCAATCCCTCTACTATTTTTTAACAATTTTTAATAATATGAATCGCAATTCAAGCTATGAATTTGTATATTTTTCCGATGCTTCTCGCATTGATAATTCCATTGGCTTATGCATCTAAATACAAGAAAGAACATTTAGAAAATGTTGTTGTTCTTTCACTGATTATGGTTGGTATTACTTGGTTTTATCAAGCTGTAATTTATTTATCAGATGAATTTTCTACGACTGGCTATTTCATTGGAAAATTCGGTCTTTTTGTTATCGCTCCCCTGATTTCTATTTATTATTTTGAAAAGGCTGAACTTAAAAATAAAAAAGCTGAGATTAAAGACATACTTTTTCGATGTGGAATTAGAAAAGATAAATTAATATTAAGTATTCTTCTTGGATTACTAGCATTAGTTGCCACATTGGTAATCAGTTTGGTTATCTCATGGGGTAATAGTGGCAATTTATCTCTTGATTGGAATATTATCATGTTTTTTGAAGCATTTAATGAAGAATTTCTTTTCAGAGGCGTTTTATTTCTTTATCTTTGGAAAATAACTGAAATTAAAGTCGCATATGCGACTTCAATACTTGCTTTTATCCTAGCACACCCCCATAATTTCGATTCCCTATTTATCATATCAACAATAGCACAAGGAATATTGTTAGTTGTTGTAACACATAAAACTAAGAATATAATAGGTCCTTGGATTTCACATGGACTAAATAGAGTACTAGCTAATGTAATAAGAGCTTTAATTTTTTAAAATATCACCCGCTAATCCGACACGGGGTTTCCATCACCCGAATCTACGGACAGAACCCCGAACCCGGCAAAGATATATTTAAATAGCCCTTGGGCATCTTGGCCCTTCTATGGATTTTATGGGTCTTGCATGGTCGGATATCTATGCCTGGATCATTCTGCCGCTGCTCATCTTCAGCGCCCGGGTCTGCGACGTGAGCCTGGGAACACTGCGCATCATCTTTGTATCCCGGGGTATCAGATATCTGGCGCCCGCCATCGGGTTCTTCGAGATACTCATCTGGCTGCTCGCCATCGGGCAGATCTTTCAGCATCTGACGAATGCGCTCTACTATGTCGCCTACGCAGGCGGGTTTGCCACCGGTACCTTTGTCGGCATGTACATCGAGGGCAAGCTCTCCATCGGCATGGTGATCATGCGTATCATCACCCGTCGCGACCCGGCAGCCCTCATAGACTTTTTCCGAGAGCAAAACTACGGGCTGACTATCGTCGAGGCGCAGGGAGCAGAGAACCCGGTAAAGATTCTGTTCATGATAATCCGGCGCCGGGACATCGAACGAGTGCGCCAGGCCATCAAGCGCTACAACCCGACCGCGTTTTACACCATCGAGGATATCCGGTATGCGGCGGAGGGTATCTTTCCGCCCCATGAGGAATGGTATCAACGGCGTTATCTCGACGTGTTCAGGCTCCGCCGGAAGGGAAAATAGCCAGCTATCCGTCCAGCCGGGCGTCCGCCACCAAAGCCTGTCCGTATGAGATGCCGCCGTCGCCGGCTGGCACCAGGCGGTTGCGGATGCATTGCAGCCCGTTTTCCTCAATCTGTGTGGCGACGACCCGGGAGAGATGCTCGTTGTAGGCGCATCCGCCGGCCAGAGCGACCATGTCCACGTGTTCCTCTCGGGCATATGCTGCCGCGATGTCCGCGAGCCCCCGCGCGAGGTATACCTCAGCCGTACAGGCCAGGTCATGCGTGTTACCCTCGCGCTGTTCCCAGAGCCATTGCAGCAGCGACGACGTGTGCAGCACGGCTGGCTCATCCCACGTTATCTCGGGCTTGAAGTCCATGCGGATGCCGTCCCGGGCGTGGCTCTCCAGCTTCATCGCCGGCTCGCCCTCATAATGCCGCCGGTGGCAGACGTCCAGGAGCGCCGCCGTTGCATCGAGCACCCGGCCGCAGCTGCTCGTTTGTACGCCTTTCCCGTCAGCGGCCAGCTGGAGTACCAGGTCAACTTCTCGCTCGCCGTGCGGAAACGCATCGGCTCGCTTCCGCAGAAAGCCATCGAAGCCGTCTGCCTCGCCGAGGATACCGGCCAGCATCCGCAGGGGAAACCGCGTTGCCAGGTCCCCGCCGAGCATGGGCTGCATCTCGAGATGGCCAACCCGGGTGAAGCCGTCGAGCGTACAATGCAGCACCTCACCGCCCCACATGGAGCCATCGCTGCCATACCCGATGCCATCCACGGCGATGCCAACTGCCTCTCCGGCGTCATGCTCGGCCATGACCTTGGCTATATGGGCGTGATGATGCTGCACCGGTATCGCCGGCACGTCGTGCTCCTCTGCATAGCGCTTCGCCATCTCAGTGGTCGCGAACCCTGGATGCAGGTCATGGGCAACCGCCGCAGGGGTGGCACCGGTGAGCGAGAGCAGATGCCCCGTCTCCTGCTCCAGGAAGCGCTGCGTCGCCAGCTTCGAGACGTTGCCAATGTAGGGGGACAGGAAGGCCTTACCATCGGTGAGCACGCAGGAGGTCACGTCGAGCTCGGGACCCAGCGCCAGCACGTCATGCATCGTAGCTCCGGCAGGGATAGGTGACGGTACGTAGCCCCGGGAGCGCCGGATGAGCGCCGTTTCGCCGTTCACCACCCGGACCACGGAGTCATCGCAGCGATGCGCAATCTCGCGGTCGTAGGTGAGAAAATAATCCGCGATGGTATCCAGTGTCTCCAGGGCCTCCTCATTCTGGTAGACGATGGGTTCCCCGGGCGTGTTCGCCGAGGTCATCACCAGCGGGCTGGTGCAGCTCTCCAGCAGCATGATATGGAGACCGGTGTAGGGCAGCATGACCCCGATGGTATGCAATCCCGGCGACACCCCAGTGAGATCCCGCTTCTTTGCAAGCAGCACGATGGGCCGGACGGGCGACTCGAGCAGACGCCGTTCCTCTTCTTCCATCTGAGCGAATGTCCGGACCATACCAAGAGTGGCGGCCATCACGGCGAAGGGCTTCTGAGGGCGACCCAGCGCAGTGCGCAGTTGCTGGATGGCCTCCGGCTGGGCGGCATTGCAGGCGAGATGGAATCCTCCGTTTCCCCTGACCGCGATAATGCTGCCCTGCATGAGCATCTGGCCTGCCTGACGGATGGCGGCGGCTCCCTCGAATAACTGCTCGCCATCCTGGTTCAACAGGAACACCTGTGGCCCACAGTCGGGGCAGGCAATCGTCTGGGCGTGGTAGCGCCGGTCGCCCGGGTCCGTATACTCGGAGCGGCAGCTCTCGCACATGGGGAAGGCATCCATCGTGGTCTGCGGCCGGTCGTAGGGCAGCCCGGTGATGGTGGTATAGCGGGGTCCACAGTTGGTGCACGTGGTAAAAAAGTAATCATGACGCCGGTCACCCGGGTCGTGCATCTCTTCGATGCAGTCCTTGCAGATGCTGACGTCGGGCGGGATGATGGAGGCGCCGGTGCCACGCTCCCGGCTGCTCCGGCGTATCTCGAAGCCGTCATGCTGCTCCTGGTTTTCCCACGTAACATCGGTGTTCTCGATGGATGCCAGGGGCGGCGCCTCTGTATGCATCGCCTCGATAAAATCATCTATCACGCCGCGTGAGCCCTCTACTATGATTTCCACGCCGGCATCGCCCCGGTTGAGCACGTAGCCGTTCAGCCCGCGGGCTGTCGCGATACGGTAGATGAACGGCCGGAACCCGACACCCTGAACGATGCCGCTGACGTGGATGACAGCCCGCATGTGTCGTTGAGGCAGCCTATCTATTTAATCCTTTTCCAGTGCAGCCGTAATCCGCTGAACCTTCTGTATTACCTGCCGCGGTGTTGCCCCGATGACGCGTATCATGGCTTCCTTGCCTACGCCGCCGGTATCCCAGATAACATCCGGTGTCTCGCCGAGTTGCTCGATGACGTGGCCGGTGCCCCATTCCATGGTGGAACGCCCCGCCGGCTCGTCAGCCCGGTCGAAGCTCCCCGTGGTGAGGCCAGCGCTCCGACAGGCATGCACCGCTTTCTCTGAATATGCAAGGTTCATCGCGCTTCGCTGTCCTGTATCATGCTGCATGGCGGCGAGCACGATGGCTGCGATGTGCCGGGAGGCACCGAAGCGGCATTCGCCGACCTGTACGGGCCTGCCGGCGTAGGTAATGCGTCCCTCGACGGCGCAGACGTCCTCCCGGCTGGAGGCTCCGGGCAGTGCATATGCGAGGTTGATGCCCACCTCGGGTAGGAGGGAGCGGGGTAAAAACGTGAGGAGGTCATCGACGGCCTGCTGTAACTCGTGCCATACCTTGGTTCTGTCGCCGTTCATGACGGGGAGCCGCGTAGCCTGCTGCCAGACGACATCGACGCCTTTACCCGGCGTGGTTGCCCCGGCGACGGCGGTCCAGGTGTAGCGTTTCGCCAGTTCGACGGCTTTTTGCATGGAGAGCCCCCGGGCGAGAAACGCTGTGATGTAGGCGGAGAACGTGCAGCCGGAGCCATGCGCCGCATGCTGCTGCTTGGGCAGCGTGAGCGCCGTGAAGTCGCGTCCATCGTAGAAGACGTCAGTGGCCTCATCGAGATGGCCGCCGGTGACGACGACCGCCTCGGCTCCTAGGCCATGGAGCATCCGGCATGCGTTGCGCACGTCATCCAGGTTCTCTATCGACATGTCGGTGAGCTGTGCTGCCTCGTCGATGTTTGGAGTGACCAGCGTGCAGACGGGTAGCAGGTGGGTTGCGATAGCGTTGGCGAGCTCCGTGGTGGAGAGTGAATGCCGGGTGGTGGACACCAGGACCGGGTCGACGACCAGCTTTACATCGCTCAATTTTTCGGCGGCGAGTTCAGCCACGTCGGAGGTGTAAAGCATGCCGGTCTTGGCTGCCCCGACGTCCATGTCATCGAGTATGGCATCGAGCTGTGCCGCTATCTCCTCCCGGGGCAGCGGATAAATGCGGTGGACGCCCTGCGTGTTCTGTGCCGTTATCGCCGTGATGGCGGAGGTGCCGTGCACCCCGGCTGTATGAAACGATTTGAGGTCCGCCTGGATCCCCGCCCCGCCGCCCGCGTCGGAGCCCCCGACGGTGAGTGCTACCTTCATGGCGGGATAGCGGAAACTGATTTAAGTCGTTTGTGCATGTAGGAGTATGCCCAAGAAGGTCGTGAAGCGCAAGGGCGATGAGGAGCCCTTCATCCCGGAGAAGATCGTGGTAGCCGCGGTGAAGAGCGGTGCCGACCCGGAGACAGCCCGGATCATCGCCCGGGACATCGAACGGATCGACGAGGAAAAAATAGAGACCAGCGAGATCAAGGACCGCGTGTTGCAGCGGCTTCGGGCCCATGATCCGGAATGGGAGAAAAGCTGGCGCAGCTACGACAAGGGCGTCAAGCGTCTCTATCGCCGTTACAAGGATGGCCTCTACGAATAATGGGGCATAAAAAGTTTTAAATAAACTCTAGTAATAGGGGGAACTGGTGATACTTTGAACGAAGAAGAAAACATCGTATACGTCGGAAACAAAGCACCCATGAGCTACGTGATAGCCGTGATAACGGAATTCGAGCAGGGAGCCAAAAACGTGACCCTGAAGGCTCGCGGTCGAGCTATCTCCAGGGCCGTAGATGCAGCGGAGATTGCCCGAAACCGTTTCATGGAGGACGTGACCGTCGAGAGCATTTCGATCGACACCGAAGAAATCGAATCAGAAGAAGGCGGATCACGCAACGTTTCCTCTATTGAAATCGTGCTCACCAAGTAAATAGAGAGCAGGATAAGGCTATCTGCTTTTCCCCCATTCCTTTTTATCTTAAACGTTTAATACTCTGTATACCTTCAAAGTGTGGACTCCCGGCAGCGTATCGGCACTGCAATATCAAACATCTTGAAAGTCCTCATCGCCATCCTTGGTATCTGGGCGCTTGTCCGGTATCAGGACGTGATGTGGGCCCTGGCCAGCTTTTTTGTCCTCTTCCTCTCGTTCAGCCCGGTGCTCATCCGGCGGAACCTCAACATATCGCTTCCCTGGCTGCTGGAGCTGCTCATCGTCATCCCCCTGGCGCTGCACGTGTGGGGCGGCGTACTCGGCCTCTATGGTGCTATTCCGTTCTATGACAAGCTGGCGCATTTTATCTCGGTGGCGGTCATCGCGTTTCTGGCCCTCATCGTGGTCTACGTCATCGACGTCTACTGGGATGGCCTCAAGATGGACCTGTTCATGGTCGGGTTTTTCATCGCTATTTTTTCTATCGCCATCGGTGGGGTATGGGAAATCGGTGAATACGTGTCCGACATGCTCATCGTGGGAGCACCGAAGGCTCAGGAGAGCCTCGATGACACCATGATGGACCTTATCTATGATACGGCGGCGGGTATCATCGTCGCCGTCGCGGGCACGATAGCCATCCGGCGGGGAGAACTGGCGGGTCTCATCACGTCGCTAGGCGGCGAAGCTAAAAAAATCACGGGGAGACGTTTCCTGCAGGCTAAGGAGCAGGCCCTAGCCAGGCTGCAGGAGGCCATCGAGGAGGGCGAGGTAGACGAGCTGGCGCTGCCTGTCCTGGAGCGTATCAATGCCATCGAGGATTTCTATACGACGAGCAGCTGCTCGGGCCGCATCGTGGTCATGGAGGTGCCCGGTGTGGGTGACACGCAGGGAGCCCGCTTTCTGGGCTCCTGGGAGGACAAGGTAACCCGGCAGGAGGTCAGCATGGCGCTTGAAGAAGCGTCGAGGGGAGAGATCTGGCTGCTGGCGCAGCCGCCGATTTTTCATGTAGCCGCTGCGCTGCTGGACCGGGCGCAGGCGCTGGTATCCCTGGCCCGACAGAGTGGATTCAAGAATTCGTCGATAAAATCAGTGGGCGACCATGTGATGGTGGAGATTGCGAGCACGGAGGAGATGGATGTACCGCTGGGCCGTGATGGCGTCATCCTGTGCAGCGATGCCTATATTGAGCTGCTGGTTTCTATTGCCAATGAGCTGCTGGAGCATGCAGCAGGCAAGCGAGCGATGCTGGTGGGGCGGCTGGCTGGGCTGCGGTAGCTGCACCAATGTTTATTAATGGAATGTGGCATTATAGATGTAATGAATTTCGTGGGCAGAGACATTGTTTCTATAAAGGATTTGACACGGGAGGAAATCCTGCATATTTTGTCTGTCGCAGAGGACATGGTGCCGGCGGCCCGGGGCAGCGAGACGAGTACCCTGATGACGGGGAAAATCATGGCGTCGCTTTTCTTTGAACCCTCCACGCGAACCCGGCTGTCGTTCGCCGCGGCGATGAACCGGCTGGGTGGCATGGTCATCGGGTTTGCCCGTCCCGGGGGTACCTCCCTGGAGAAGGGAGAGACATTGGCGGATACCATCCGCACGGTGGAAAGCTACTGTGACCTCATCGTGATGCGGCATCCTCAGGAGGGCTCCGCCCGGATGGCGGCCGAGTTCTCCGAGGTGCCCGTCCTCAACGGCGGCGACGGCGCTGGGCATCATCCCACGCAGTGCCTCCTCGATCTCTTTACGATTCAGGAGGAGCGAGGCGACATCGGCGATAACAAGGTCGCGCTCATCGGGGACCTCAAGTACGGGCGGACGGTGCATTCCCTGGCCTATGCCCTGGCGATGTTCAAGGCTGACCTGACGTTCATCGCGCCGGAGCAGCTGCAGATGCCCCGGGAAGTGGTCGAGGAATGCCAGGAGCTCGGTGCTACTATCTCATTTGAGACGGAGCTGGAGGGTGCCATCGATGACGTGGACGTCATGTATGTGACGCGCATCCAGAAGGAACGCTTTCCCGACCCGGAGGAATACCAGAAAGTAGCGGGGGTCTACACCATTGACACCAATCTGCTGCGACATGCTAAAAGCGAGGCCATCGTGATGCATCCCTTACCCCGGGTGTACGAGATATCGCCGGAGGTCGATGACACGCCAGCTGCAGCCTACTTCAAGCAGGCATTCAATGGCATCCCGGTCAGGATGGCTCTCATCTCCCTGGTGACAGGGGTGGTAGAGTGAAGGAGCTCAAGGTGCAGCCCATCAAGAACGGGACGGTCATCGACCACATCACGCCGGGCTGCGCGCTCAAGGTCCTCAAGATCCTCCGTATTCCGGGCGATGTGGGCGGTGGCTCCATCATCAGCGTGGTCATGAACGTGGAGGGCGGCTCCGGCAAAAAAGACATCGTCAAGATAGAAAACCGGGAGCTCAAGGCGCACGAGGTGGACAAGATAGCGCTCATCGCGCCGAACGCGACGATAAACATCATCCGGGATTACGAGGTGCAGGACAAGCATCGCGTGTCGGTGCCGGATGACATCGTGGGCATCGTGGAATGCGCCAACCCGAGCTGTATATCTAATGCTGCCGGGGAGCCGATACAGCCCCGGTTCGTGGTCAAGTCGCGGAATCCGCTCCGTATCAAGTGCTTCTACTGTGAACGGGAACTCGAGGATATCTCCGCCGGGATTATCTAGCCGCAGGTGGAGTAGCCACAGTTTTTGCAGACCTTGCAGCCCTCCTCGAATACCATGGGGTTGCCGCAGTCAGGGCAGACGCCGACCGGGCCGATGGGTGCCTGCACCGGGCCCTCCTCGCCTCCATGCTCTGCCTGTTGGTGCTCCTGGAACATGTCCAGCTTGGCTGTTTCCGGGGGCATCTCTCCCTTCATGTAAGCTTCGAGCGCCTTGGCGACGGCATCCGGACAGGACAGCATGGGGCCCCCGCGGGCCAGCAGAGGCGAGGGACAGCGGATGCCCTTCAACTGCCGGACGATGGACTTCAACTCGACGCCGGAGCGGAGAGAGATAGATATCAGGCGACCGATGGCCTCCAGCTGGGCATCGGCGCATCCACCGGCCTTGCCGAGCCGGGCGAAGACCTCGAAGAGTCCCGTGCTGTCCTCGTTCATCGTGACGTACAGGTTCCCGCATCCGGTGCCAATCTTCCGGGTGACACCCCTGACGGCTACGGGGCGAGGTCGGGGACGCGATTCATCCTTTTTTTCCTCTGGTTCTTCTTCCCCGGTGGAGAGCACCTGTCCCTCCCGGCTGCCGTACCGATACACGGTGACGCCCTTGCAGCCGAGGTCATAGGCCAGCTGGTATACCTCTCTGATGTCATCCTGGGTTGCCTGCTCACGGAAGTTGACAGTCTTCGAGGTCGCATTGTCCGTGTACTCCTGGAAGGCCGCCTGCATCCGGATGTGCCATTCCGGGGTGATGTCCAGAGCTGTGGTAAAGATTCCCTGAACGTCCTCCGGGACCTCCTCGACGCCCTTCACGGAGCCCCGGTTATCCGCGATTTTTTTCATGACCGCCTGGCTGTAAAATCCTCGCTCCTCGGCTACCTCCCGGAAGTAGGGGTTGACCTCGACCAGTCGGTCCTCCTCGTCCAGGATGTTCCGGATGAAGGAGACCGCAAACAAGGGCTCGATGCCGGAGGAGCAGCCCGCGATGATGGAGATGCTGCCCGTCGGTGCAATCGTGGTCACCGTGGCGTTCCGCATCGCCTCATATTCATCATCCCAGATGCTGCCCGCAAAGTTGGGGAACGAGCCCCGCTCCCTGCCGAGCTGCATCGAGGCTCGTCGGCCTTCCTCCTGCACGAACGACATGACCTCCTCAGCGAGGTCGAGCGCCTCCTCGCTGTTGTAGGGGACACCCAGCTGGATGAGCATATCCGCGAAGCCCATGACACCCAGCCCTATCTTCCGGTTGGCCAGGGTCTGCTCCCTGATCTCCTCCAGGGGATACTGATTCCGGTCGACCACGTTGTCCAGGAAATGCACCGCCGTATGCACGACATCCCGCAGTTTGTCGTAGTCGATGTCCCCATCTGATACCATGTGCGCCAGGTTGATGGAGCCCAGGTTGCAGGACTCGTAGGGCAGCAGCGGCTGCTCCCCGCAGGGATTCGTGGACTCTATCTCGCCGACCTGCGGCGTCGGGTTATCCGCGTTTATCCGGTCGAGGAACACGATACCCGGCTCGCCGTTCTTCCAGCTCATCTCCACGATCTTGTCGAACACCCGCCCGGCGTCCAGCTCGTCTTCCTCCTCCCCGGTCCGAGGATTCACCAAGGGATACTGCTCTCCATTCTTTACAGCCTCCATGAAGCGGCCCGTCGCCGCCACAGAGATATTAAAATTCGTGAGCTCCTCCTGGTTCTCCTTAGCCGTGATGAAATCCATGATGTCGGGATGGTCAACCCGAAGGATGCCCATATTGGCGCCCCGGCGTCGGCCGCCCTGCTTGATGACGTCGGTGGAAGCATTGAACACCTTCATGAACGATATCGGGCCCGAGGCCACGCCGCCCGTGGAATGCACGATGTCCCCGGCGGGACGGATACGCGAAAACGAGAACCCGGTGCCGCCGCCTGACTGATGGATGAGCGCCGTATTCTTGATGGCGCTGAAGATGCCCTCCATGGAGTCCTCGACGGGCAGGACGAAGCAGGCCGACAGTTGCTGTATCTCGGTGCCCGCGTTCATCAACGTCGGCGAGTTCGGGAGAAAATCCAGGCTGGCCATCAAGTCATAGAATACCTCAGCGGTCTCCTCGACGTCGTCCCCATACTGCTCGTCCGCCTGCGCGATATCCCGGGCCACCCGCCGGAAGAGTTCCTCCGCCGTCTCGATGACCTCACCCTCGGCGTTTTTCTGCAGGTAGCGCTTCTCTAAAACAGTTCGTGCATTGTCAGTCAAATCAAGTTTTGTCTTATTCATAGTTAGCTTTCCATTTTATTAAATACCTTTTTTATCCTGAATATGTAGGAGGCGTATATCCATGGGAATCAAGCGACGGACCAGACGTGCCAGTGAACGCCTTGCCATTACCATTCCCTCTCACATCGCTCAACTCCACGACGTAAACGAAGGTGACTTTTTAGCATTTACCCCAACGGGCAACGGTGAGCTCCTCCGCCGAGAGGCACAGTCACATATTAGAAGCACGTTTACGGGCTCTGCTAGGATATTAACATCCATATGATTAAGAGAAAGAAGAGAACAAAAACAATAAACAGGACATAGACCACGATACGAACCCAAAAGAATCCTCCCATACCCCATGTCCTAGTTAATGCAGAAATAGGGTTGGTTTTCTTTTTCACAGCCATGCCCTCTCCCATCTTCACTATCAACGTATTCTATCCCTCGAACTGCTAGACAGAATCCCGGTTATGCCAGTCGCTCGTGGCAGACGTCCCGCCGGCTGCAGTAGATGCATTTACCCTTGCGGTCATGGTTGCGGTGGGCTTCGTCCCGCGCCCGGTCGTGGAGCAGCTGATCCCGCAGCTCAAGTACTGTCTCCTGTAGCTCATCGCTGTTGTCAATGCTGTACTTTTTTTCCTCGTATTCTATGATGCCATACGGCACGGGCCCGAAGGACTCCTCGACGAGCATACAGTAGGCGATGAGCTGGACGATATGCGAGAACAGGGGTCCCTTCGGCGTCCGCCCGGTCTTCTTCTCCACGGGCATATAGCTGTCATCCCGCTGGATGATGTAGTCCGGTCGTCCCCGGATGCCCAGCCGTTTGGATTCCAGCAGCGTGCTCTCCTGCTGCATGCCCACGTAGGCGATGTCCTCCTGCAGTGATACATACTTCAGCTTCCGCATCAGCATGCCCTCCGACAGGTTAAGCGAGCGATAAAAATACAGGTTGGCGGCCACGATCCAGACCAGGGCCAGTATCTCAAGAAAGACTGCCACATCGCGGTTTTCCGGGAGCGCTGACAGGATCACAATGAGCGCGATGACCATGGCGCCCATCGAGGAGAACAGGATGGTTTTCTCGTAGCGGAGGCGCAGGACATCGAGGGCCATCTTTTCCGCCCGGTAGAGAAAGTAGACCGAGTAGAGGAGCCAGAGGAGCGCGAGCGCCACGAAGAGATAGCTGTGCTCCCGGGCGCCGATGTCGGTGACGAAGGTAAGCCCGACGACTGCGAGCAGCGATGCGGCGCCGACGAGCCCGATGACGATGTTGGTGTACTGCCTTCGTTTCTGTTCGTCTTGCTGGACCCGGGCGAGCTCCTGGCCTGCATCGTCATGTCGCCGGACGCCCTCCATGGAGTCGACGGTTTCCTCTTGTTCGCTCAGCCACCAGGAAAGCGGGCAGTATGCATATTTTTCCAGGTCACCGGCTGCGACCATATCCTGGCCTGCATCGTCCATCGTTGCACTGGTATGTGGTTATTTCAGTATAAACTTTTCTTTATACCTTCGCTTTTCCCGTATCTAGCGCCATATGAAGCAAAAAAATAAAAAACTTTAAGTGCCAGGAGATGTATTCCATGAAGCAAGGTGTTTACATGAAGCGAGGGGTCGGGATCGCGTTACTGCTATTTGTAGTTATGATTGTAGGAGGAACCGCTATATTCGTGCTGTCCAATGAGACAGCCACGGCGGCATCCTCAGGAAAGATTATCTTCGTGGATGACAATTTCGTTGACGACCCGCC
>JBNGDQ010000013.1:0-19202 GCA_049975285.1 Thermoplasmatota archaeon | reverse complement strand
CGGAAGCGCAATGAGTTCTCTACGGATATCACCCGGGAGATTTTTAACAAGATAAAGCAATCGAAGACGGTGGAGATAGCCTACCCGCACACCGAGGTCGTATTCAGGAAAAAAGAGACATCCGGGTGACGGAGGTCTATCCCGCATAATTGGGACTTAGTAAACTTGAGGCGACAGCGGTAGCTCTGTGCCTCGCGCGGGACGGGTTTTGACCCGGCTTACGGAAGCTGTGGCGGCTTGAGCATCGGCTCAAACTTTAGGGCCCGGTGCTGCCGGAAGATGGCGCAGCAGGTTGGCGTGCATTCTCTGCTGCACGTGGCGTATTCACCGGTTACTGGACACCGTTTCATTCCTTTATTCCCCTCTGACGCAGCGGTGTACTGCCTCCACTGTCTATATGTTAAATACGTTTAAAAAAGTTTGTGCGGTCGGGGACGCGCTGGATTTAAATATGCCTTTGCTCTTTCGTGTCGAGACCATGAAAATTGCTGATTTGCAGCCCAATAATACGGTTGACGAGATTGTGCTGACCATCATAGAAAAAAAGGAGCCACGCGAGGTACAGAAACGCTTTGGTGGCACCGCCCGGCTGGCGGAGCTGGTCGGCAAGGATGATGACGGCGACACGGTCCAGGTCACCCTGTGGAACGATGAAATCGGTGATATCCAGGAGGATGACACGGTAAAAATCGTCGATGGATGGGTCAAGGAATGGGACAACGAGCTGCAGGTGTCGACCGGCCGAAACGGCAGGATTGAAAAAATCGCGTCGCTATAGCCCCTCGTCAATCTCTTCGAGTATCCCGACTGACATCAGGAATTTGCAGAGCCGGCATATCTCTTCGTTGACCGGCTGACCGTCGAGAATGCGCTGGGCTGATTTCTCGAACTCCTCTGCTCCCGTGTCGCCCAGCTCTATCTTTCCCCGTTTTTTGGAGACGTACTGCGAGATGGCTGCATCCGTCAATCCCAGCAGCTCCGCGGTTTTCTTCTGGGTGATGCCGTGTTCCTTGACGAGCTTGGTGGCCAGCTCCCGTCGGATGACCGGCAGGATGTACCAGGTGATGACCTCGCAGGGCACCTTGCCTTTCATGGTCTCTCAAATGGGCGCTCCGTATTTAGTATTATCCACGCCCCTGTTGGTTCTGTTTTGTATGCCAAAATTTTTTATGTGAGGGGCATATACTTGCCCATGGAAGACATTGGTTCTCTCCCGGCCAAGGATCTGCGGGAGGAACTGGGGAAGGCAGAACAAAAATATCAGCAACTGGTGGCCCGCCGCGACGAGCTGAACAAGAAGGCCCGGACGCTGCGCGAGGAACGCGATCTGCTCAACGAGGAAAAAGGCAAGCTCATCGAGGAGATGAACCAGGCTAAAGAGATGCGGGATGACCTGGTGAAAGAGATGCGTGAGCATAAGCGGAAGCGGAACGAGTTCCAGGACCAGGGGAAACAGCTCATCGAGGCGAAGCGGCAGCATCGGCAGCAGAAGGACGACAACGTCTTTTTCAACGTGCAGCAGCTCCGGCTCGACATCCGGGAGCTCAAACAGCGGCAGGAGACCGTTCCCATGAAGCCCAAAGAGGAGGAGCGGATCATCAAGCAGATAAAGGAGAAGGAAAAGGATTACAAGAAGCTGCAGACGGAGCTGGAGAAACAGAAAGAGCTTGAAGTCGACCTCTCAGACCTGGATGCAGCCATCGACGAGCTCTTCAAGAAAGCCGATGAAGAGCACGAAATGGTGGTCACGTATCACAAGAAAAATCAGGAATATCACGAAAAATATATTAAGCTCGTCAAAGAGGTATCGCAGTTGAACAGCGAGTCGGATGCAAAACACCAGAAGTACATTGACACGAGGCAGAAGGCGGACGAGCTACACCAGCAGGCGATGCAGATGCGGGGAAAGGTCATCGCCATCAAGAAAGAGCGCCGAAGCCGATATAAGGAGAAGCAGGATGCCATCAACGAGCAGAACATCAAGGCTCGGCAGCTCCTGGAACAACGGGATGAAGCAATCGATGACGAGATAAAAAAACTCAAAGAACAGGGAAAGATATCGCTGGGAGTGTAGAGCGGCATGCCAGCCATCGTCATCATTGGACTCCAGTGGGGAGACGAGGGAAAAGGAAAGATTACCGATTTTTATGGCGACCACGCGGACTGCGTCGCCCGCTTTCAGGGAGGCAACAACGCTGGCCACACGGTCATCGTCGGCGATACCACCTACAAGTTTCATCTGATGCCATCGGGCGTCATCCAGGGTAAGCCCGTGGTTATCGGCAACGGCGTCGTCGTGGACCCCGGGGTGCTCCTCGACGAGATAGCAATGCTCAACGACGCAGGCATCACGCCCGACCTGCATATCTCCAATCGAGCCCACGTCATCATGCCCTACCATCGGCTGCTCGACGGCGCGGAGGAAGCGTTACTCGGCGGCAAAAAAATCGGGACCACCGGCCGGGGTATCGGTCCGTGCTACGCGGACAAGATATCCCGCTTCGGCATCCGGATGGGCGATCTCGTGGACCGGGAGCGGCTGCAGCGCCAGTTGGAACGCGTGCTGCCCATCAAGCAGGCCATGCTGGATGCACTAGGCTCCGAAGAGACGCTTGACGGGGGGATGCTCCTCGACGAGTACGAGGACTACGGCCGCCAGCTTGCCCCCTACGTGCGGGATACCACCCGTTTTCTCAACGATATGCTTGACAGCCAAAAAACAGTGCTGTATGAGGGGGCGCAGGGCTGTATGCTGGACATTGACTTTGGCACGTATCCCTATACGACGTCGTCGCATCCCGTTGCTGGGGGTGCCTGTATCGGTAGTGGTGTTGGCCCCCGTCGCATTGACCGGGTCATCGGTATCCTGAAGGCCTACACGACGCGCGTTGGTGAGGGACCGCTGCCTACGGAGCTGCACGACGATGTCGGCGACCACTTGGTCGAGCAGGGGCATGAATATGGCACCACGACGGGACGCCGGCGACGCTGCGGCTGGCTTGACCTCGTCGCTGCACGATACGCCTGCCGGGTCAATGGGGTCGACGAGATAGCGCTCACCAAGCTCGACGTGCTGGATGGCCTGGATGTCGTCCGGCTGTGCACGTCATATACACATGACGGTGAGCCCGTGAAGGATTTTCCTGCCTCTCTTGACATGCTGGCTGAATGCACGCCGGTCTACCGCGACCTGGCGGGCTGGGAGCGGACGGCTGGCGTGACGCGCCATGGGGAGCTGCCCGTGGAGGCGCAGGAATACGTGGCGACGATATCGGCGTTTCTCGGGGTGCCGATACGTATGATATCTACGGGTCCAGCACGGCATGAGACGATCATGACGGCGCAGGAAGCCTCCGATTAACCTTATCTTTTCTTTTGTGTAAGTCGATGCTCGAACGCCTGGAGGTCTGATACGACGTGGTCTCCGGTGTCGATGCCATCGCGGTCGAGGTAAAACGTGGTGATGCCGACCTCCCGGGGGGCAAGATAATCGAACGCGTAGCTGTCACCCACGTGGACGATGTCACCGGGGGCCACGTCGAGGCGGCTGCAGATTTCGCGGTAGACGTCGGGATGTTTTTTTGTTCGGCCGAAGTCTGACACCGCGGAGAAGATATGTTGGAACAGGGTATCGAAGCCGAGGGCATCCATCTCTATGTCGATGAACTCCCGGGCTGCGTTGGAGGTAATGATGAGGTCGTAGCTGTCATGGAGCCGCTGAACGACGCCGGGTACCTCGGGATAGGGGCGGAGCAGGTTGACGTGGCGGGAGAGCAGGTCTTGCCAGCTAACGTCAAGGTCGAGCACATCCAGCCAGTAGGTTATGTCGTACCATTCCAGTGCCTCCTGTCCCACTGCTTCATATTCACCGATGATGTATTTTTTCGCTTTTTCCAGTGGTATGTCGTGCTGTGAGGCGTAGATGCAGGGAATGGCTTCCAGCCAGACGTGGTTCACGTACTCCGTGTCGACGAGGGTGCCATCGAGGTCGAAGGAGACAACCGCTGGCATGTTATCGATCCGCGAGGTACACTCGTCCGTTCCAGATGATGACCTGCACTGTCTCACCGATGTCCCTATCCTGGGGGACCGTCAGCACCACTGTTTCATATGTCTCCGGGTGGAGCACCTGTATCTCTCCCGTGCCGTGGGACAGCACGACGGCGTCCTGGGGTTCAGCGTCGATGATCGTTGCCTCCTGCATGTCGTCATCGTAGACAGGGCGCCGCTGGCCGCTGTGCAGGTCCAACAGACCGACGCGCTTCCCGGTGTCCATGACCTTGTATACCCTGTCGTCGAGCTCCACGTAGCTGCCTCGCTGGTAGGCGGGGATGCGGACGATGTAGGTATCCCGGTAGACGTCCTGTCCGTCCTTACGGCCGACGAGGGAGGATGAAACATCCATTTTGCCGTCGAAGGCCTGCTTGACGGTTTTCGCCGCCAGGGAGGCGCTTCCCCGGTCGCCGATGTAGTAGTCAACGCCGGTGGGGTGCTCAACGCGCTTGGATACATAGTTGCCCCGCTCTTCGATCACCTGGCGGGCGACGATGTCGTCGGCGATGTCGACTTCCTCCCGGGAGATGTTGCCGCCGTTTTTCCGGACTTGGAGGATGGCTTCAAAGTAGCCGCCTTTGAGCCGGGAGCACTGCTGGCACATTTCTCGGTGCATTCGGACGTCAATCGATGTGGTCTCGGTTACTGCCTCGCCTTTAAATGTCCCCTGACAGGTCACCGTGTTGTCCATGCGGTGTACGCTGACCTGCTCCACGGGAGCCTCGCGTGCCTTTGCCTCCAGGTACGCTTGCACCAGTTGCTCTGGCTCCCCGTGCTGCCATCCACCATGTATACGGCAGGCACCGCAGACAGGGCAGACCGTGACGTCCACGATGGCGGGGATGTCGAACAGCCGGTGTTTCGCGACGTAGCACTGACTGCACAGGCCGTCAATGGTTTCGTCGACGTTTTTTCCGCATTCCACGCAAAACATGGTTAGAGCATCAATACGAACTGTGCGTGCGGAACAGACCCGATATTTAAAACGTTTTCCCTGTCGATGAGCCCCAGTCGTTTGCCGCAGTCGACGCAGCGCTCGCCAACAAGATTAGCCGTGGTCGCTGCCTGGAGATGTCGTTCCAGCAGGGCCAGGTCGCCGCGGATGCCGTCGTAGAAGGCAGCAGTGACCTCGAAGGAGATGTCGCCGTCCTCCAGTGTCTCGCCGAGGAGCTCACAGTCACAGGCAGCCACCAGGGTATGATGTCCCTGCGCATAGGTCTTGATGCAGATGTCATTCGTTGGTGAGCCGGTATTTTCCTCGTCTCGGTTCATAGATAAGTCCCTGCCGGCTCATCTTGGCCAGCACGTCCTTGACTGTCTTCTCTGTCATGCCTTCCTCTTCGGCTCGATGGATGATATCATCCATCGTGGCATAGTCGTCCCTGCCGGCGATGTCCCGGATGATGCCCGTCAGGGTGCGCATCCGGTCCTGCTGGCTGTGGGATACCCCGGCTTGGATGATATCGATATCCAGCTCGCCGGTCTCCTGGTCCATGCTCACTTTTTCCAGGTAATGGTCCACGATGTCGATGGCTCGCTGAGCATCTTCAACGGTTACCGTGTCGGAGAGCCGGATGCGGGCCGATGCTTCAGCGATACGGACGAATGCCTCCAGCTGCCGGGGGGTGAACGGGACGGATTCCCGGGAGCGAGCCCGGATGTCCACATAATAGTTTTTGAGGTTCTCCATTGCCTCCTCGGTCAACACCGGGAAGACGTTCCGCTTTGCATAGGCAATGTACTTCCGTAGCAAGCCGGGTTTTATCACGGGTTCTATCTCTTTGTCGGTTATCTCTACTGTCTCCCCGCGCTGATGCTGCTGCTCCATTCGCTCCCCGGCCGAGTGCACTCGGAGGATGTAGCTCGCGAGCTCCGTATCCCGCCCGCGCTCCGGGACGTCGGTGATGGGAAAGATGAGGTCGAAGCGGGAGAGCAGCGCCGGGGGCATGTTTATCTGTTCGGAGATAGACGCAAATTCATCGAAGCGCCCGAACTTGGGGTTGGCTGCCCCGAGCAGCGAGCATCGGGACTTCAACGTGGCGTTGATGCCCGCCTTGGCCACGGATATCTCCTGCTGCTCCATGGCCTGATGCATCGCCGCCCGGTCCTTTCCCTCCATCTTGTCCAGCTCGTCCACGCAGGCGATGCCCATGTCCGCCAGGACCAGCGCGCCAGCCTCCAGCGTCCAGCGTCCCTCCCCGAACTCGTCGCTGCGCACCGCCGAGGCGGTCAACCCGGCGGCGCTGCTCGACTTGCCCGAAGTGTAGACCGAACGCGGCGCCAGCAGGGATATGTAGCGCAGCAGCTGGCTTTTCGCGGTGCCCGGGTCGCCCACCAGGAGGATGTGCATATCTCCCCGTATGCGGGTGCCGTCGGGGAGATGCTTGGCCACGCCGCCGAACAACTGGAGCGCCAGGGCATCCTTTTCCACATCGAGACCATAAATGGTGGGCGCGATGGATTCCCGTATCTTGTTATAGATGAGCGGATCGGTGCTCATGTCGAGGATCTCCTGTTCCTCCTCGTCGCTTATCTTGACCTCCTCGAATGCCTGCTCCTTCTGCTCGATTGAATTGGCGTCCATGACCTTGTTGAACTCCGTGAGCTTCACCTGGCCGCGGCGGCGCTGCTGGCCGTGCAGGATACCGTTCACGGTGATACGGTCGCCGGGCACGATGTCGCCCACGATGTCATCCTCCAGGTAGATAGTCAGGCGCAACGGTTGCGCGCCGCCTCGCAGGTTCTCCGGGTTCTCCTGCACCTCCAGCTTCTGGGAATCAATGAACTTGGATTCCTCGGTGAGCAAGCGAAAACTCGACTTTCGCCCGCAGCCACCCTGGCCCTCCGGGCACTCCATCGGCTCATTCAGGATATTCCCGCTCTGCAGGACCTTGATGATAGCGCCACATTTCAGGCATTCAAAGGCCGCCACCTGCAGCTTCGGCCGAACCTCCGTCACCTTCTTCACCAGGCCGTCTGCGCCGATGAACATGCCGAGGTGCTCCGACCGGAGATACCGTATGCCGATGTTCTGTATCTCCGGCAGATTCCGGATGCGCAGATGCAGTTGAATCGGCCGATCGACGGGCATATCCATCTTCAGCAATGCCTTCTCCGCGGCGACCAGCGCCTGATGGGGATGCTCGATGAGAAACTCGGCCATCTCAGCGTCATGCGTGTCCAGGGTCCAGTAGTCGAGCACCACGCTTTTTTCTTCCGGATAACGGAGCGCCACCTCCTCGATGTCCTCCTTACAGTAATCATAAAAAAAGCGTTCCCATTTCTCCAAGAGCGACTCCTGACTCACCTCGCTAATCGGCATACACATCCTAATGCCGCACCGTAAATAAAACTTTGCCGAAAGCAGATGTTGCTCACAATTTCACTCACCAACACGTTTAAAAGGCGGGGCCTATTTGGCCTAGCATGTCAATGAATATCGACGACCTGCCGCCCCAGGTGCAGAACCAGCTGCAGCAGTACCAGCAGTTCCAGCAGCAGCTCCAGATCATCGCGCAGCAGCGCCAGCAGATAGACCGCCAGCTCCAGGACACCGACAGGGCCCTCAAAGAACTCGAGAAAACGTCGAAGGACACCCCGGTCTTCAAGAACGTGGGCTCCATCCTCATCAAGAAAGACGGCGACGTGGTTACCAAGGAACTCGAGGACAAAAAAGAGCGCCTTGAAGTCCGCAAGAAGACGATGGAGAAACAGGAGAACAGCCTGAAGGAAAAAGTCCAGGAGCTTCAGTCATCCCTGCAGCAGGCCCTCTCCGGCGGCGTCGGCGGCGGACAACAGCAGGCCGGCTGATTTTTTAGCGGAACACCAACGCCGCGTAGCCGACGCAGGAGCTCGCCGGATGCACCTCATACGAGGTGCCATATGTGAGCAGCTCCGCCTCGGTGGCGCCGTTTTTCCGGGCTGCATGCATCACGGCAGCCACGGCGCCATATCCACACATCGAGATATGCTCCTCCCGAACTGTCTCGATGAACCCGTCTATGTCCATGGACTGAATGGCATCGATGGCTTTTTCATCCTGCTCCCGGGCCCAGTCCTGCACCGTCATCCCGGACGGCGGTCGCTCCCCGTAGCCCATACCAGCGTGAGAGAAATCCGTGCTCGCCACCGGCAATGCATCAATACCGACGATAGCCTCCCCGATAGCCTCAGCAGTTGCATGATCCTGCCGGGCGAGGCAGACCGGGAGAAACGTGAACTGATCCAGCAGAAACTGCAGGAAGGGAAGCTGCACCTCGATGGAATGCTCATGCATGTGCGCCACCCGGTCCTCGTCCGCCACGTCAGCGAGCATCCGGCCGCTCTCCCCGTCCAGCGGAACAGGTCCCAGCGGTGTATCCCATGTCCCCTGCGACATCATGGCCACGGGAGCGCCGTAGCCGGTATGATTTGGGCCCAGGATGATGAACCGGTCTGGCAGGCCGTCTGCCGCAACGGCGGCATAGGCATGCGCGGCAATCGGACCGGAGAACATGTAACCGGCATGCGGGACGACGACGCCCTTGATGTCTCCCTGCCCGTGGCGTACGTCAGGAATATCGCCGGGGCCCCGTTCATCCTGGAAGCAGCTCGTTATCTGCTCGTGGAGCGCCTCGGGGTTGCTTTCATAAAATCGTCCTGCCGCGGCTGGCATTCGATTCATACCAATATATGAGTGGATAAAACTTTAAACTTTATGGGTACGTTTTTATAGAAAGGTTCAATAGCAGAGGTACATGAAAGGCCGCGTCGCCATCCTGGTTTTGCTCCTCCTACTGGCTAGCCTGCCATCCATTGTAGGGGCGCAGCCGGAGCCCGAGGTCTGCCTGGCGTTGTTTTATGATGCTGACAGCCAGCCGGCCATGCAGGAGATCACCGCCTCGCTCGAGTCCCGATTCCCATTCGTGAACATGCAGCTGTACAACGTTACCGAGCGGAACAGCGAATCCTACAATCTCCTCTACGAGCTGGCCACGAGCTACAATGTAACTCCTGCAGTGCCGACAGTCTTCATGGGCAACAGTCATTACCATCTCAACGCCTCCACCCCGAGCTATAACGCCACTCTCGAGCAGCTCGCCGATGATATTCAAGCATATGCGTCGCTGGGCGGCGTCGACTGCCCTGTCTCCCCGGACGGCAGGACCCGGTTTCCTCGATCGGTCTGCGTCCTTGGCTTCTACAAGGAGAGCAGCAGCCAGCTGGATCCGATAGTGGAAGCGCTTCACGGTAATATCAGCTACGTTCACGTCTCTCGCTTCGACGTGACGGAGCATGGCGACCGGTTCAACGAGACATGCAGCTCTCTCGATGTCAATCTCTCGGTGCCAGCGGTGGTCATCGGCAGCCAGGGGTTCTCCCTTACAAATACGTCTCTTGATGTGATCATTGCTGCGGCGGAGCAATACGAAAAGACGGGCGTCGAGTGCCCCTCCCCTGGCAACGAGACCCTCTGCATTATTTTCTTTTATTCTCCGACGTGCGCCCACTGCATGGAGGCAAAGGAGGAGCTCGAAGAGCTGCAAGCCCGCTATCCCCTGGATATAACCACCTACGTCGAACTCGTCAACCCCGACCTGCTGTCCCGCTACTACAAGGCAGCCAACGTCTCCCTGTGGGAGCGCGGTTCCTTTGCCGTGTTCATCGGCGACCAGCACTACGGGGACCTCGACGACTTCGATGCCCTCGAGCAGTACATCCAGGCGCACATCGAGGAAGGACTCCCCTGCCCGGAGCCAGCCGAGGAGGGCGATGCGGAGGAGCGCGTGCGGGAGCTTACCATACTGACAGTCATCGCAGGTGGCCTTGTCGACGGTATCAATCCCTGCGCGTTCGCCACGCTCGTATTTTTCATTGCATATCTGGAGCGAGCCCGGCAGAAGAGACGGGCGTTGCTCTCCATCGGCATCGCTTTCTCTGCGGCTGTCTTCGTCGGCTACCTGCTCATCGGTGTAGGGCTGCTTGAGTTCTACTACGGGATAGAACAACTGGGAGACATATCCCGGTATGTCTACCTCTTCGCTGGCTTCTTCGCCCTGGCCATCGCAGCCTTCAACCTCGTCGATTTTGCCCGCATCGAGCGAGACGAACAAACGGTGCTCCAGCTGCCCCGGTTCCTCAAGCGGCGGCGGGGGCGGCTCATACGCGTCCTGACCGGGCAGCACGGCGTGGCCATGCTGGCAGTGCTGGCCTTTGCCACTGGCCTCGGCATCTCGCTGCTCGAGTTCGTCTGCACGGGCCAGGTCTTGTTTCCCATCATGGCGGTCATCAAACAGGCGTCGCCGTTATGGCTGACCGCATTCGGCTACCTGCTGCTCTATACAGCCATGTTCATCGTCCCATTACTGGTCATCCTGGCGTTGTTCTATACGGGCTATACGTCGGAGAAGCTGGGAGAATGGCAGCGCCGGCATCACGGCGTAGTCAAGCTGCTGACCGCTGCCGTGCTGGCCGTCATCGGTGTGTCGATGCTCTGGGTCACGCTGGCGTAGATGTGGTGACCTTTCGCCCGAAGGTCAGGAAGCCGGTATGGAGGAGTCCCTTGGTGACCGGACGGGTATAGCCGCCGCGGGACTGCCATTCCCGCTGCAATGTCTCCATTGTCGTTATCCGTCCGTAGCCTGTATTTTCCATCTGTTCTCTGACGGCTATCTGCTGCTCTATCTGGGGGGAATAGACGACCAGCCAGCCACCCGGGCGCAGCCGGCGATGCACCTTTGTTACGAGCTCCTCGGCTCCCCTGACATCCAGGGTGACGAGGTCGAGGTCTTCCTCCTCGAACGAGGCGATGTCTCCATGCTTTGCCGTGACGATGTCCTCCATGCCGCACCGCCGGATGTTTCGCTGCACTGTTTCATGGAACTCATCTCGTTGCTCATACGTAGTCACCTGCCCCTCCCTGCCGACCATGTGGCCGAGGAAGAGTGCCAGAAACCCTGAGCCAGAGCCTCCATCCACGCAGTGCCAGCCCCGTCCCAGCCCGGTAACGGCCACGATCTGGACGGCATCCTTCAACGTGACGACCTGAGCGGCACGCCGACACGTCTCCAGGAGATCAGTAAACGTAGGCTCAGCCACGAGAAACGAGACGTCGCCGACCTCGACGATATCCCCGATGGCTGCCTCGCTGACGTCCACGGACCCGACATGGGTGTTGACCCGGCCTCGCTTGGCGACAAATCGATGTGTATCATTTATAAGCACAATGTAATCGGACATATTTTTGTACCTCTTCTATCGCGCGGTTCCGCTCCGCCTTACTCAGCGGGCGGGGATAATTGTAGAGCGGGCCGCGCACCCGCTCATTGTAGAAGGGACGATTGCAGCCGGGGCAGCCAGACGTTCGAGCCGCAGTAGCCACGTCGTCCCGGGAGACATTGGCCCCCACGCCGTCCTCATAGCGACCCTGCTCGAGGAGATAGCGGACCAGCTGCAGATACCGGTAGCGCTCCACCGGCGGCGATGCGCCGCCATGCAGGGGATGATGAGCGAACAATGCTATGTGGATGTCATGCCGGGTGAGCCACTGCATCATATCGATGGCCTCACGGTCGGTCTCGCCGAGCCCGATGATGAGGTGAGCCGTGGCTGTACCGAATACATCCCGGGCGTCCAGCAATCCATGCAGATACTGCTCCCAGGCAGGAACACTGTGTTTCAGCTCCTGGAACAGCTTCTGGGTGCAGCAGTCAAGCCCGATACCGACACGGTCGACACCCGCAGCGTCCAGCTGGGCAAAGTGTGCTCGGTCGACGGGGTTCATGGAGACGGATACGGGCACGGTGCTGTCGAGCGATTCAACGGCAGACAAGATGTCGTCCATAACCTCGGGATAATAGCGGGTCTGCAGGCAGACTCGTTTCGCTCCGGCGGGCAGCCGCGCGGCGACGTCGTCGAGCTGGAAGCGGGGCCATCGGACCCGGGAGAGCGACGCCCCGCCCTGGGTGCAGTAGCTGCACCGGCCATGGCATTGCTCCCCGAGCATGAAGTAGAGCGTCGTCGGTTCAACTGTGATATCCCAGCCGGCCAGCCCGAGCTTCGCAGCGGTGGCTGCGGAGACTCTAATGGTCTCCATCGCTGCCTCCATTGCTGACCATGGGGACGAAGGCGCACCCGCCGAGGTCCGTGCGGTGCAGCCCGTGGTTTTTTTCGATGAGGACAAGCCGGGACATGTGCTGCCCGAGGGGGAGCAATAGTTTTCCCCCGGGAGCGAGCTGCTCGGTGAGTGCCTCCGGTACGCTCGGTGCGGCACAGGTGGCATATATGCGGTCGTAGGGAGCATGTTCAGGTAGCCCCTGGGAGCCGTCGCCGATGACGACGGTCACGTTGTCGATGCCGAGGGTTTCGAAGTTTCTGCGGGCTTTAGCCGCCAGTTCTGGTACGCGTTCGATACTGTACACGTGTCCTTTGGTGGTGATGCGTGATATCACTGCGGCGTGGTACCCGGCGCCGGTTCCGACTTCCAGCACTGTATGGTCGGGCTCCAGCTGGAGGGCCTCCGCCATGATAGCGACCATGTGTGGTGCAGATATGGTTTGTCCATGACCTATAGAGAGGGGAACGTCGGTGTACGCCTGCCGTCGCTGGCTCTCCGGGATGAATTGCTCGCGGGGCACAGACCGCATGGCCTCGATGACCTGCTCTGACTGCAGGTACCCGCTCTGCTGCAGCCGTTTGATGAGCGCCTCTTTATCCACTGTGGGAGAAATTTCCTGGATTACTTAAATTTAACCGACTGACAACTATAAACCATACTAAAAATTGTTACCCGGGCACAAAATTGCTTGCAAAAAACAAACTTTTATATATGCTCTCTTGATTGGTGGCTGTGAGTGGTGGCGCCCACGATATGCGGGAGGTACTAGAAGAGCTGAGAGATACATTTGGGAAGCTCGACGCCGCCGTAGATGAATATGAAACGTTACTCCAGAGCGGCATCCAGTTCACCATCAACCGATCAGGCACCTTTACCACGCTTCGACGCGGCGACACCACGCTCCCCGCAGAGGACTCCCCATTTTTATCCGTCATAGCCCCGGGAGACAAAAAAAAGGCTGCTCGCCTCTTCATGGAATGCCTGGAGGGAAAAACCATTCAAGCTACGCTGCAACTCGCAGACGAGACGAACAGCCAGGTAACCGTGACGGCTGGCTCCACCGGGGACGGCTCGGTACACGGCATCGCCCTTGAAAAGGAACCCCGACCCGATGCAGTGAGCGACGTCATCCATCGAGTGGACCTACCCCTGGCCGTTGCCGACCTCGTAGGGAACATTATCGCCGCCAATGAAGCCTTTTCCGGGCTTCTCTCCCTGGACCTGGAGGCGACTCCCGGCACGAACCTAATAGAATACGTCACCCCGTCCGATGAGGGAAACATTCGAGCCTGTCTGAAAAGCGCCGTGGACGGCAACGGAGACCAGACCCCCGCCTCTCTCACCGTGCATGAACGAGAGATACCGGTCCTGCTAGATATGGCGGCAATAACGGACACTGACAGGATACTCATCCACGTGGCTGAACAGCCAGCCGCATGGCCGGAAGTATCAGCTGAGCTACACCCGGGTGACATGCAGACATTCATGGAGGCTGCATCCGCGATGACCCAGCTGGAGGGCGCCCCTTCTGTGCAGGATATCTATGAGCACGCAATTGAACTGGTCCATTCATATGTTGCAGTTGACGATTGCTTCGTCGCCGTCGGGAAGGACGGAGCACTCACCATCGCTGCCGGAGATGCTGCTCCAGACGAGCTGTCGACGGACATGCATTTCGAAATTCGGGAGACGCTGGCGGGCAATGGAGAACAATATGCCAGCGACGTCGATGGGCGGAGCGAGCTGTATCTTCCAGTGGGAACTGATGGCATATCAGCCGTGCTCGTTGTGACCCGGAATCGAGTGGATGCTTTTTCTCAGCCGGAGCGATTCCTCCTCCGCCTGTTATCCCAGCAACTGGGCCGCACCGTGCGGCAGCAAAAACAGGTGGGGGCCCTGCAAAAATATGAGAGTATCATCAAAAAAGCGGTTGAGGGTATCTATCGGGCAACAATCGAGGGAGATATTCTCGAGGTAAATCCAGCCTTCCTGCAGATGTTTGACTATAAGGGTCATGAACGGGAGCTGGACGAAATCACCGCCGCTGATTTATATTTCCATGCGGAAAAGCGGGAGACGTTTATGCAGCTTCTCCAGCGGGAGGGCATAATTCGAGACTTTGAAACTGTCTATGTCACCCGGGACCGGGACACGTTTTACGGCCGTGAATCTGCCTGGATAACCAAGGAGGGCGATCAACAGGTAGTCGTGGGCATCATTCAGGATGTCACCGAGCAGAAAAAAACCGAGGAAGACATCAAGTTTTACAATTCGCTCCTCCGGCATGATATTTACAATAAGCATCAGGTCGCCATTGGCTATCTCGGTCTCATCGACCATGATGTCCTGTCCGCCAAGGATACCGAGGCGTTCACCAAGGCTATGGATGCCATCGATGAGGCGAACAAGCTCATCGAGACCGTCAAAAAACTTGAGATGGTGAAAGAGACCGAGCAGCTCGGCGCCATCGACCTCGATGCCCTCATAGACAGGGTCACCGACCACTATGCTGGGGCGGCAGCGGAACGCGACATCGACATCCAGCATCCCCCGAGCGGCGCCATCGTTCAGGGCAACGAACTCCTGGAGGACGTCTTCGCGAACCTCATCAAAAACGCCATCCAGCATTCCTACGCCGACAACATCGGCATCTACGCCAAGGAGACGGATGACGGATGGCGTATCTACGTAGAAGACGACGGTGTCGGTATCCCGGATGAGGCAAAAACAAAGATTTTCAAGCAGGGATGGAAGGGACGGAAGAGCACGGGGAGCGGCCTCGGACTCTACCTGGTGAAAAAAATTGTCGAGGAATGCGGCGGCCACATCAGCGTGGAAAGCGGCAAAGACGAATACCCTGAAGGAACCCGATTCATCATTTATCTAAAAAAAGGCGAGGGAGAGAGCATCGAGACCGATTATGATTCCCCGGTTATGGGAGTCCACTGGTAGCCTGCCCGTTTAGCCCGAGCATGTTACGACAAGTACGGCCGATAAACTCTTTAACCGCCCGGTCCATCTCGTAGCGTGGAATATGAAGTGCTGCATCGTGATGCCACGACGCGAGCCGGCATCCTCCGTTTCGATGACCGGAGCATCGCCACGCCGGGTATCCTCTGGTATGCATCGGACCGCATCGAGCCGCCATCCCTGGCAGACGTGCTGCTCTCCCAGAAAAATGAAAAAGCGATATCACACGCCGGTAGCTTCTTCCGACCGCTCACGCAGCAGGAGAGATGCATCCCTCCATCGTTCGTGTATCCAGACGTAATGCCGACGCCACTGCACGAGCAGGCGGCGCACTGGAATCACCAGCAGGCTACCGACATCCAGATACTATCTGCACAGGCACTCGACGCCGTCAAAGAGCATGCCCTGGTGTATATCCTCGCGAACGCACGGGAGCTGTTCTCTAATCCCCGTCGATTCGTCGAAGCCATTACCGCGGTGCGGGAGGCCGTCGGATACCAAAAAGTACTCTATACACCCGGCCTCGGCCGGCCAGACGAGCTTGCCCTCCTCGCCTACTGTACCGTCGACCTGGTGGACTCATTACCGCTCCTGGAGGCCGCCCGCCGTGATATGTTTCTCTCCATCGACGGTGCCACTCCCGTCGATGACTTTGAGGCAGTGCCCTGCCGCTGCCCTGGCTGCATCGACGGCGAGGGCTTCACTGGTCTGCTTCAGCATAACTACAACGCTACCCTGGCAGAGCTACACCGGATACGCCATGCCCTCGCATCCGGCGTATTTCGTACACTTGTGGAGCGCCGCTGCCAGGTGTCGCCGCATCATCTCTCCATATTGCGGCTGCTCGACGCCGAGCAGGCATCCTTCCAGGAGGCTCGGTTTCCGGTACAGGGCGGCATGATTACCGCGACACCGCTCTCCCTCACCCGGCCGGATATCGAGCGCTTCCGTCATCGCATACTGACCCGGTATCGGAAGCCGTCGTCTGCCTCTCTTTTGCTCTTGTTGCCGTGCTCGGCGGGGAAACCCTATTCGACGTCTCGCTCTCACCGGCGCTTTGCTGAGGCCATCGCAGCCAGTGGGAATCCCTACGCCGTGCACAGCGTTGTGGTGACCTCGCCATTGGGTATCGTTCCCCTGGAGCTCGATGCGGTGTATCCAGCCGCACATTATGACATCTCGGTGACGGGTAAATGGAGTCTCGACGAACAGGATATCGTTACCGGCATGCTTCACCGTTTCCTGGAATGCAACGACTATGCTATGGTGGTGCAGCATCTCCCGGAGGACATCGCGTGCTTCCTGGATATCGACGCCGTGGACACCTGCCGGGGGCATCCCACCTCGCAGCCGTCGCTTCAGGAGCTGACGGATACGCTCCGCTCCATGACGGCCCAGTATGAGGGTGTACCCTGGCAGACGAGGAAGCGAGAATGGGCAGCAGCATTGCTCCGCTATCAGTTTGGCGATGCCGGTTTACTCGACGGTGCTACAGTGCGGGGACGATATCCTCGCTTCAGGGTGTTCCGGGATGACGTACAATTGGGCATGTTCGTGCCCGAGCGGGGTCTGTTCTCGTTGACGCTGGACGGTACCGGCTGGCTGGCCGGGCTGCAACGCTACTGGGTGGAGATAGATGATTTTATGCCGCTGGGCTCGGTGTTCGCCGTCGGTGTCGCCGACGCTGATAGCGGCATCCGGTGCGGCGATGAAGTCGTCGTGCTACATGAGGGTGACATCCGCGGCGTCGGGGAGGCAACGATGAATGGCGACGAGATGCGGGAGAGCCAAAATGGTGAAGCGGTCAAGGTCCGGCATCATCCGTAGTTATACATGTTGCACGGATATCTCGCTCTCGATGTCGATAACTGAGTAAGCGCCGCTCTTGCCGACGGTGCAGTTGACGACCATGGTATTGTTGAGCCAGGCATGCCCTCGATCCTCGTGGACGTGCCCGCAGATTGCGACGCGAGGCTGTCGGTCTTCTATAAACTGGCGTACCCAGTCGCTCCCGATGTGCCGACCGAGCATCGCGGCGTCCTTGACGCCCTTCGGTGGTACGTGAGTGATGAGGATGTCGCAGGCTGTTTCATCCAGGCGTTGTAGCTCATTGCTTTCATATACGGTTATCATCTCCGTACGGGGGGAGGCACCGCCGATGCCAATGAAAAAAAGACCATCCTGGTGGTATGCCTGGTTATGCAAAAAAATGGCCCCGGTCTCTGCAACTGGATCGCCGATGGCGATGCTGTCCATGTTTCCATGGATGACAAGCGTTGGTATGTCTAGACTGGAAAGCAGGGAAAACAGAGAAGAACTGGTATTAACGTCGCCAGCGAGGACAGCGATGTCGGGCTGTACGTATGCTGCCCCGTCGAGAAAGACGTCATACCGTCCCGTTTTGCCGTGAAAATCCGCTGCTGCCAGGATGCGCATGCCGTTATTCTTCGCGCAGGCTTCGCTCAAGTGTCTCGAGCAGTTCTTCGACTTCGACCTCGCTGAGCATGCCCTCGCGCTGTTCCATGCGGACCTCGGAGAGACGGAGGCGGATGGCTTCTTTGCAGAGCTCGGCGACGCTGGAGTATCCCAGTCCCGGGTTGTCCTTTATGAGTTCCTCTATCTCGCGGTGCAGGTCTTTCGGTATCGATATGGTGCTATATTCTGGCATTGTATCCTCCTTCTATCGCTCTACCATGAAATAGAGCTTGATTTTTGTCTGGTAGGAAACGATTTCGTCGTCTTCGATGAGCACTTCCATGTCTTCTACCTTGACGCGTCTGATGTTGCGGATGGTCTTTTTTGCCTCCCGTATGGCGTGGTTGACTGCATCCTCGAAGGTATCAGGGGAACTGCCCACCAGTTCGATGCTCTTTATAACAGACATATAATTATTATGGGATATTTGCATTTAAACCTTTTGTCCTTCTGTCTGGGTCAGTGCCAGGGGGCATACTGGTAGGCCAGCGTCACGATGATAATGTCCATCTCGTCGGAGGCGACGTTGCCCTCGGTGTCGTAGACGACGACGCGGAGCGTGTGGCGTCCCAGCGGCGGGGCATGTTTCCCCTGTATCCGCCATTCGTAGGGCGGGCTGCTATCCCACGTGATGAAGATGTCGTCGATGCAGAAGATTACCTTTTCCACCTCGTGTATCGATGACACTGATACCGTGGCGGTGGTGCTCCCCAGCAGCACGGTGGCACCCCGCAGTCCAGTGAACCAGAGCCGGCCACCGGCCAGGGGCAGCAATGGCAGATTACCCAGGTAGAGTTGGCCCTCACGTGGCGCCGTGATGTGTACCTGTAATGGCACCTTTTGCAGGGCAAGCTCTGCCGTCAATGCCAGGAAATAACGGGTGGCCTTGACCTGATAGGTGTGGTTGAGGTGGTCGGGCGTATCCTCGGGCGAGTTTGCCCACGGGTAGCCGTCGACGTGTGCATAGAAGGCTGCATCGTACCCGTAGTCAAGGAATGCCTGGTGGTCGGCTCCCCGGTAGTTCGGCACGACGTCGACGGACATGTCCAGCGAGGGATACCAGGTTGCGACGTCCCGGGAAAAATCAGCGAGCCATTCTGTTCGCTCGGTGCTGAACATCCGTACCATGGAGCCGCCGCGGGCTGTATCGGCGTAGCCAACCATGTCGAGATTGACCACGGCCCGGATGGTATCGCCTCGCTCGTATGCCTGTCGGGCATAGCTGAAGCTCCCGTAGGTGCCGACTTCTTCCCCGGAAAACGCGATGAATCGTACGGTATGATTGAACGTGTGCTGGCTCATGAGCTCTGCGGCGGTCATCATGGCCGCAATGCCCGAGCCGTCGTCGTCGGCGCCGAGAGAGCCTGGGGTGCAGTCGTAATGGGCGGACAGGATGATTTCAGCGTTGTCGCTGCCGTTGAGCGTCGCGACGACGTTCTGGCTGCTGAAGCCGGCATAGCTCCATGTATCGAAGTGTGTATCCAGCCCCATGGCCGTAAACTCGTCGTGTATCCACTGGGCTGCAGCCGAGCAGTTCTCGGAGCCGGTATAGCGGGGTCCAAATGACATGAGCGAGTCCAGGTAATAGAATACCATAGACTCATTGACC
>JBNGDQ010000012.1:0-19523 GCA_049975285.1 Thermoplasmatota archaeon | reverse complement strand
GGCGCCCTTCCTCTCACCAGAGAGGAACGCCGCTCTCAAATATTCAACACAGCAACGTGAAAACATACCGCAAAAAGTTTTCTTTACTCACAAGTCCGCCTAAAAAACATGGCCATCAATATTACCGATAAAAACCATATGAAGAAATAGCGCTGAGGGAGGGATGTAAACCCCTTAGGTGGGGAAACAAATTTTTAACCTGTAGCACAATACGGGATGCGTGCTGAATAGGGATGGTCGACGCTGGCTTGAGGGGCTGGGCATGGAGATGCTGAAAAAGATTGGAATACAGCCTGGTCATCATGTCCTTGACTTCGGCTGCGGATCCGGTTTCTATGCCATACCGGCGGCCATGTTGGTGGGAGACGAGGGAAAAGTGATCGCTCTCGACAAAAACAGGCGGAAGTTAAAGGTGGCGGCACAGCGGGCATGGACCCGTGGGCTCACCAACATGGACATTGTGCAGACAACGGGGGATCTCACCCTTCCTTTTCCTGATGCAACCATGGATGTCGTGCTGTTGTATGACGTGCTGCACAGTGATTTCTTCGATGACGGCGGGCGGGAACAGCTGCTGGCAGAGATACGGCGGGTGCTGAAGCCCGAGGGGGTGCTGTCCATCTATCCACGGCATATGTCCCGAGGCCAAGCCATCACGGTCGCTACGACGGCGGGGTTTCGTCTCGTGCAGCAACTAGAGACCATGCTGCATCATGGACACAACATCGTGACTGATACTGTGTTCATGTTCACCCTACACTGAAATGGCATATACCATGGTCGAACGACCCTTTCCCCTGCTTGATGCCCACATGGTACCTCCCCCCCGTACAGAATCGTTGTTCAGACACCGGCATGGGTGTTTGCCCCATGGGGGATGTCCCCTGAGGGGGCGGTTTAGGGGGATATGCCTCACGTGGAAGTGGCAGGCAGGTGAGCCTGTATCGGCACAACAGAACATGAAAAAACTTATGACATCCTACATCTTCCATGGTCAGGTGCTAGAGATGCCGCATGTTGTTCTCCATGGCGATGTGAACCTTGATGACCTATTCACCCAATTTAAGGGCGTCTTCAACCGCACGGACAAGGTCATACTAAAAACCGGTGCCTGTTACATCAGCCGCGACAAGACGGCTATACTCATAGAATCATTGGCTATTGAAAAAGATGGCAAAACCAGTTTTTTAGCCCTGATCAGCCGTCGGGACGACGGTATCGTGGTGCGAATCTATCCCGGAAGCGACGTCGAAAAAACCCCCGGGGTTAAACAGATATTAGCCGACATAGCACAGCAACTACTCACCCTGTCCCCCCAACTAATCGTTGGGGAAACAAATCTTTCAGACTATCTCCACTAACCAACGGTGATACATCCACAGGACACACACATACAAAACATCTCTTCACCTGTTTTAGAGGGGGAAAAACAGCATCGGCTACAACCCCGCCACCTGTTTTACATATGAATTATAAATTTTTTACATTTTTTATAAAACGGCTGGATACATCCCAATAAAACGACCTGGTTATGACGTGTTTTATATGGGGAAAACAGGCGTCAACGACGGCCACATCGCCCCCCGATGTAAAACCAAAAACCAGACATTATACAAAAAATACAAAAATATATACAAAGATATAAAAATCCTATACACAGCTCACAATCCGAACGACATTCTCTTTTTTAACGGCCAGTTACCACCGGATTATACTTCCCATTGCAACAGCAATTGCGGCAAGTATTGAAGGAATCAATGTTTTGGAGCAGGTAATTTTTTTCACAACATGTCAAAAAAGATATCGTCAAACGCCGGTGTCATCGCCCCGGCAACCCCCTTGTCGATGTAGGCAGGACAATTGATTTCTGCGTAGGAATCACTGATGATCTTACCATATTTTACTCCGTCTGGATTGGTGCAGCCAACGCCGTTGTAGTGCAGGCAAAACTCGCACTGGACCATCACCACTAAAATCACATGATGCTATAAAAGGATGACCAGGGGACCATGCATGTTGAGGCGGGAGGGAGTCAGATTTTTTCTATCTTGATGTGGTCTTCATCTTGGTAGGTGACCCGTATTTTGTCGCCTTGCTGAATGTGTGCCTTGTCGATGGTGTCGTAGACGGCCCGGAAGTCTGCCCATATCCGTCGGGTGTATGGTCCGTATAGGCTGGCCTGGAGGTTGTCCTTGAGGCGGATGCAGCGGAGGCTGTGGCTGCCCTGGGTGTGCCCGGTGCCCGCATAGATGCCGGTGCGGGTGCCCCGTTGTGATTGCAGGTCTACCATTGTTCCTTCTTGCTTGGTTGACGGATAAATCGAGCATAGACCACTATTCCGCCTTTGTCCCCGTTATGCTTCTGCTTGATGAACACGCTGACAAAGTGCTCACAGGGGTCTACGACGCCCGCCTGCATTTGTTTCTGGAGTGAGGAGACCTCGAAATCAGGCATATCAGCCACCACTAAGTCTATGGTTTGTTGACAGTAGGGGCAGATAGCTCTCGTGGTAAGGGTAACCCATTCACAGGATACCCATGTTATCTGGGTCTGCTTCATCTGGTCAAGTTTTCTGGTGTCCATAACGGCTGTTTCCATTTCGTTCACCGGTCCCTGCTTGTTGGCCTTCATGTTTATGTCACCAACACAGATAAATAGTCATATTTTATATATTTAATTGATAAAATGAGTAAAAATAGAATAATCTATCTGCCTGAGTTTGCCACCCTTGCTGTACACTTAAAAATGAAACGGAAACTACATGGCTGGAGTCAGCAAACCCTGGCACAAAAAGCGGGTGTCTCCCAGTCACTAATTGCCAAGCTGGAACAGCAGGCCAACACCCCCAACTATCAGTCCATATGGAACATTTGGAAAGCACTCCAGGAGGACGAAATTGATGAAAAAATTAGTATCCGGGGACTGCCAAGCCGTATTGTCAGCGTCGACGCCACGGACACCGTCCACACAGCCGGACAACTGATGAAACAACATGACTTTTCACAGCTCCCCGTCACACACCATGACCACTATATTGGCATGGTGACCAGCAAAAACATCGTGGGTATAGACCCAGCGACCAAGGTGTCAGAGGTAATGCAAGACATCACCATTTTGAGCCGCCATGCACCCCGTGCAGCCATTGAAACACTCGTCATCAAATACAATGCCATCCTGCTGCGTGGAGAAGGCAACAAAATGTGGATTGTCACCCTCCAAGACCTGATATAAGACGGCAAGACCGCCTATGCAGCCTAGTCTTTCGAGCAATTAGAAGCTATCCAGGAAAAGAGCTACTGCTTCCAATATCAGGTTATATGTTGAATGTGCGGCTATCGCTGCAAAAAGACTACCCGTCATATGAAATGCTACGAGGTAAAAAAACCCGGTGAGATATATGACCGGTAAATTCGACGTGCCGATATGCGTAGTCAGAAACAGCACATTGATTACCACATAGGCCAACAGTAAAGCCACCAACCGCTCTTTACCCTGCCACCTGACCTGTATCAGCCCCAGCAGCGAGGCGAACAGCATCCCCCGGAATAGCAATTCCTCCCAGAGAGGCGCAGCGATGCCTGAAGCGATCATATGCATTAGTACATCCTCCCTTGGGTTGGGAAAATAACCAAACTGGAAAATTGTGACTACTAGGGCGACGATAACGGCACCCAATCCCAACACAATGCCGACCCCCGCATGCTTTAGGCTATGGTGAGCGGTGATGCCATAGTAGGACCATGTGGCGCGCTCAGGACGAATCGTGACCAGGTACAGCAGTATTAAAGCAAGCGGTATGATGACTACAGCATACAACGGCGGACGCCATATACTGTTCCTCGGGAGTCGCAAAAGAATGTCACCCACAATAACGGCGGCCGCTAGAGCAACTAGGGCGATGAACCAAACGGTTTGAAACGTTTTATACTGTTCTCTGACCTGCTCTTTCTGCATCTATGTTTCCATAAAGTGTTCTAGTTGTTCATGGATGATATGCAATCGCTTTGTTATCCGTACAAGGTCATCTAAAAAGAGTTGTTCTTTTCTGGAATCTCGTGGACTTCGCTTAGATGGTCGTCCCTTGGTTCGCTCTGCAGGATTGAATGAGGGTTTGTAGTTTATGATGTCTGCCAGTTGGCGCAGATTTTCTCTTTCTGGTGATTGGAGGTAGTTGTTCCATTCCCTAAACAGTGCTTCTTTGGAGAACTCAAATATTCCTTCTATTTTGGTGGCTGTGTTCCATCTCCATTTAGCCACGGTTTCTAGATACATTTTTACTCTGACTTGCCAATTGTATCTCCTGTTCTCCCAGGCCTTTTTTTCGGCGTTCAAATACTCGATTTTTTGTGCTCGGATTAAGTGTATAAGACCCAGTTTGGCTTCAGTGAGGGAGGAGTACTGTGTGCCTTGGGGGTTTGTTAACTCTGTCAGGTTTTTTGCGATGTAGTAGCGATTGTTTTTTTCGACGACAAATCCGGTTAATCCGGTTACCTCTATTCGATGGATGGTGTGGTCATTCTCTATGACTTCGGGGATTTCTGGGAGTGTTCCAATGAGTTTTGAAAGGTTTGAATGGGGGGTGACTAGTTCTGTCTGGCCGCCTAGTCTGTCCATGTAGGTTTGGTCAAATGTAATGGTTTTTCCATTCTTTTTCCAGAGTTCTCCCTCTTTTTTCCATCCCTGGGATTCGATGTATGGCTGAAGGATTTCTTCGAGTTCATGTTGGGTTATGGGTGCTCGAGAGGTCATCATGGGTAGTTGGGGTGTGTAATGGTTTAGTAGGCGTTCGATTCTGAGGTTTTCCTCGGTCTGGGCGATGGTTTCCTCGAATTCCGTTTGCATGCGTTCAAATATTTTGTTTTCTTCTTCTACTGATGAGGCAAGAGCGGCATCTCGGATGGCTTGTTCGGTGGCTTGTAGAATGGGTTGTAGATGGCCAAGGGCACTTTTGAAGAAGTTTATCCGCTGTAAGCATCGGTTGTATGCTTTTTCTTCCACGGAATCCCTGTAGAAGAGGGTATAGATGTCTACAATTGGGGATTGCTGACCGATGCGGTCGATTCGTCCGATTCTTTGTTCGATTCTCATGGGATTCCAGGGGATGTCGTAGTTGATCATGGTGTCACATGTTTGCAGGTTGAGGCCTTCACTGGCCGCATCTGTACAGATCAGGAGGTCCATCCTGTCGGAGGGATCTGCAAATTTTCTTTGGATGTCCTGCTTTGAGCACATGATCCACTGGTGGCCATCCCAGTATTGGCCCCCCTGTCCCGTGTAGGACCCGAGGCGGGTGCCATATTTTGGTTTAAAGTAGTCTAGCAAGAAATCAACGGTGTCCTTAAATTGGGAGAAAATGATTATTTGTCGCTTACCCTTTCCAAAGATGTCAGCGAGGAGACGGTCGAGATGGTCAGCTTTGGTGTCATAGGGTAGCGACTGTAGACTGGCGATGAATTCGTCGAGATACTCATATTCTTTTTCGATGATGTGGTGAAGGACTGAGCGATGGGTCGAGAATGACTGCTGGCCTACTCCAAGTTCGTCGATTAGGCCATCCAGGATATAATCGGGGATGTCCATATAATCCTCTTCTTCCAGTTCTTTGAACAGGATACCGTAATCGCCGGTTTCCAGGGCTTGCTTTAAACGCAGGTGTCTTTTTTCGAGACTACGTTTGATGGCGTGGAGGCTTGAGGTTAATCGCTTTCGATAGGTTTCCATTAAAAACCCCATGCCTTTTCTGATGCTGTTGTACTTGGCATAGTATTCCCGTACATACAGGTCGATTTGTTTGTACAGGCCTCGTTCACTCCTCGGATCATCGTCATCTCCCTGAAGGTCTATCTGCTGTTTCGTAGGGTTCCTGTCAGCTATCTTCCCGCTAAACTTGCCTTCTTTTTTGTATTGCTTCAAAAGCTCTCTGGTATGTCTGAAGATCATCTGTCGGACCGGTGTAAATCGATACAGGAGGACCTTCAGTGCTTCCTGTTCTTTTTCTGATAGGTCACGTATCGCAGATACTTCGTTTTCTTTGACAATATGAATCAGGCGATACACGTCGACCTCTGGGTAGTCCTCCTGCAGTCGATGGGCATCTTCATTCTCATCAAAATCCATGAGCTGTAGGCTGCTCTGAACCATATCGAGAAGAAACGCCCAGTCGACATCCGGAGCGTTAATATCTGCGAAGAAACGGTCAAACAAATGCCGGTCCTGCCATTTCCCCGGCAATTCCAATATACTGAGGAGGTCCCAGAGGTCCATACGGCTCAACTGGATAGGGGTGGCAGTCATCATGATTAATCCCTGCGTGTGGTAGCGGAGTTGCTCCATGGCCTGCAACAACTTGTTCGGCTCCCGTCGTCCCCCGGAGCCACTGGCTCGTGCATGATGTGCCTCATCAAGAATTACGAGGTCATATTCGAGGCCCAGTGCTTGTGCAAGTCGTTCCTCACTGCGGATAAGCTGACTGCTCACTATGAGATGGTGTTTTGAACGGAAGGGATTGGCGGCATCCACCCGTTCCTTGTCCCTTGGCTGGGAGGGATCGAGGTGGGGAGGATAGACATGGTCGCCATCCAGGCGCCAGGCTTCAAAGCCGAATTTGGTGTACAGTTCTTCCTGCCACTGTGGCATGACGTTTTTAGGGGCAAGGATGAGGAGGCGCTCTATTCGCCCCGCTGCCTTGAAGCCCTTTATGACCAGGCCGGCCTCGATGGTTTTACCTAAGCCTACTTCGTCTGCAAATAGGTACCGGGGGGGCCAGCTGTTCAGCACGGTGGAGGCGATGTAGTCCTGGTGTTCATAGGGGGTGATGGCGGTCTGGGCGTAGGCGAAATCATGATGGTTCCAGAGCCGGGGGGCCTCAAAAATGTAGGCTAGTTGTGGTGTCCACTTCCAGTCGGGTATATCGACCGGTGTGTGGATATCCATGGGGTCAATGGGTTCATCCATGCCTGCTTCGAAATAGTCTTTGAATTCGATGATGCCCCGTACGACGGCGTAGGGAAGCGGTATGACGGTGGTTTTTGTATCCCGGTTGTTCCATAGCCGCTCAAAGGTTTCTATCTCGGGACGTATGTGCCGGTCGTCCTGCCAGGAGGTAAATGCATGGAATGATTCCGTGTTGTTCAGCCATCCACCCGGGGTCTCGTTGCCTGAGCCATTGAAGGCTACGATGTTTCCCTCAGCATCCCTGAAAATACCGGCTTTTTCGTGATAGATTCCCCCCTTTCGGTAGCCGATTTTTATCTCTAGTTTACCAGTTGAGAGGAGATGGGCCAGGAGTCCCAGCCGTTGTTTTTCCAGCTCATCATAGGGCTGCTCCAGGGCTTTGAGGACATCAATGGCTCGTCTCTCCAGGTAGCTCACGGGGTCTCTGATGACCTCGGCCTCCTCCTTGTCCATCTGGACGCCACACAGCAGCTCCATTTTCCCATTATTTCTCAGCAGTCCCGATAGGCCCCGGGCAGCCATGGCCAGGGCACGGGAATTAAAATAGCCCGTTCGGCGCTGGTAGAGAACACTCTGTTCAAGGCTGGGGATATAAAAATCCTTGACGAGGTTATCGACACCAGACACATAGACTTCTTTGTAGTTTACGTCTCTGAGACTCATACCAGGGCCCTCTCAAGTTCTTTTGTAAGATACTGGTAGTCCTGCTTGGAGATTGGTTTAATGGGCTGACCCTGTAGAGCTGCACCCCAGTTTTTTCCTGGGCTGACAAAGGAGACGTTCCCCATGAATGGTTTGAAGTCAAGTGGTGGTTCGCATATTTCTTGGATACTGATTTTCAACCTTAGGGGATAAAAAGTATCGAAGAGGGTGGCCTGTTCTCTTATCCTCCATGGTTTTCCTACAAATTGCGCAACACCGCCAATCGAGCTAGTGTATCGTCCGCCATCCGCTGTGAGATATACAATGGCTTTGTCGCCATCTTTGACTGTTTCCACCCGTTTTGAATGTTTCTCGGAAAACCCCCAGGTGCCCATCTCAATGATTTTTTCCCAATAGCCACGTGAGGTTATCGCCACCCAGTATCCCGTTCTTTTTTTCATGTTACTCATCTGCAGGATATCCATCGAGTCTCTGCTGTTTCTCAAACGTTGGATCCGTCTTTCGGGGAGCCTTCCTTGTGATACTATCCTTGAAGTTTGCCTCCCAGAGGCTATCAAGGGTGTGATACTCGGTTACTTCCTGGGTCCGGGGGAGGACATCCAGCAGGTAGCCAATGGCATGTTTGTAGCCCTCCCGGGTCAAGGCCCCGGTTCGTTGGTGGTAACGTGCCAGTTCGCTGCTCTGCCCTACCTCATAGGCATGGATAGCCGCCTGGACATAGTCGATATCCCAGTTGTAGGACTGCGCCGTGGGCTTCAGTCCCCCCTTTTGGAACCGCTCTTTTGGTTTCAGTATCCGTACATTGTTGCCCTTTTTCTGCAGTATCTTGTGGGGGATAAGATCCCTATCGATATCAATATCTACCGAGAAGGCCAACTTCCGTGCCTCATCATAGGGAAACTCTCTCGCCTGGAAGTGGAACCATGCCAGGATGTAAAACTTGGTCCATTTGTCCACGGCTCGCACCTTCCCTTCCACGATATGTTCAAAGAACCAGTCGTTGACCTCTTTCCGTGCAAGATCCAGTGCATCATCGGGTCTTATAGCCTCGCCGCTATGGGTTTTAACGGGCCATTTCCGTGAAATCACCTGCAGAGCTGGACCAAAGCAGGCAATACTGGTATCCTGTCCCCTGAGTCCCATAGCTGCAAACTTTTCTGCCTTTGCCCGCACATGGCTTTTCAGTTCATCCTTGATGTCATCCCACCAGGCATCACCCGAGTCCTCTGCCCTCTTTCGGCACACCAACAGTATCGTGGATGCCGCTGCATTTTTCTTCGCCTGATGAAGACTATGCTCACTCTCGGTATGAATCGGCCAAGTGGCCGTGATCTCAAATCCTGCATCAAGTAGTGCCCGGGCAAGGGAATCCCATGCCTCCACCCGTTTATGTGTAAACATGATTGTGAGCACGCCGTCATCCTTTAAGACTCGATGGCATTCATTGAATGCCGCCTGCATCTTGGCGGTATAGTCCTGATCCGCCAGCTTGCTGGCCTTGCCCCTGCCAGCTTTTTTAAATCGGGCATTATTGGCGACAGCTTCATCGTCCTTATTGGTCAATTCTGAAACAAATAATTCAGGAAACAAGTCACCCAGCCCCCGTTTCATCCAGACATAAAAGAAGTCGGCTAATTCAGCATACATGACGTTGTCATAATATGGTGGATCAATAACTATGGCATCAATTGATGTATCTTTTATTTGAGATAAACATGCAGCGTCTCTAGTCATATACCTTGATGTTCCATCTGTATTGCCTATCAATTCAGCCAATCCTTTATATGCGTCAACTATTTGACTTACACACCAGTCAAACAATTGCCCAGACCCATCTATCTCTCCATAGGACCATGTAAAAGCAAAATCGTGCCTCTGAAACACATGTTTTACTATAACCCGGGTAGATTCCCACGTATTTAAAACTGCATTATAATCAATACCTTTATCAAAGGCCATTTGCGTATAAACCAGTAAGGCTTCGCGTTTTTTCTCATTTGCTATTTCATCCCAAGGCTGCTTGATTATAGCTTCAAGAGTTGTTAGATGGACTAAAAGCTGACGAGGATTAAAGAGGTATGACCATTTTTCTATTCCTCTGCTCCTTGGCTCTCTCGTTTTGTTGCCTTCTGGAATATTCTCTGTTGGTACTAAATCGGTTGCTTCCCATTCCGGCAGTTTTTCTGCCAGCATCTCTTCAGCACGCTGCACACCCTGAAGGTCTTCAGGTGTGACCTCACGGAAATACCGGCCTGTCTTCCCAGTCATCTTGAATCCAACAGCTGCGAGTTGATGGCCCATGTTGCCTGCCTGTGCCTGCCGCTTGATATCATCTCCCTCTATGGGGGAGGCACATCGGGGACAGCGGCCCACTCCCCGGGTTACAGTCCCATTTTCTGGGTCAAAGTCACTGGAAACAGTTTTTATTTCAAAACTACAAGTGTTACCCTCTGCTTTTTTGGGGACTATACACTGATAACCAAGCCTTCCTTTCTTGTCCAGCCACCAGTTGGGAGAAAGCGGGACCTGCAGTCCACAACTGGGGCACTCCACGGTTCGAACCCATATATAACAGAGATCGGTTTCACCTTGTTTCCTAGGAAAACAGGAACCCATTTTTTTCTCGACGTCCTCGGCTATTCGCTCCCCCCAATTTTCTATGTCTTTGGCAAACTCTTTTCCAAATCGAGAAGGATATTCGATGGTTGCCCGCTCAATGATGCTGGCAACAGGATTCAGTTCGTTGAGGATGACGTTCAACCCCATTCTTACCGCTTCAAAAGGAATACTCCCTCCACCCGCAAAAGAATCCAACACAGTAGGTGTTTTTGTGCCCCATACTCTTACCAAATTAGTCTCCATCATAGCTCTGTCTCTCTCTGGAATGTTATTGCTGAAAGCTCGGGGGTATCCGTAAGGATCCTTGACTCGTTCTTTTCTTATACCTGCCTTAACCTCTTCGATTTTTTTCTTACCAGCAACCGGGTCTGCATCCCTGGGTATCCCCATAAGTGCCAAGAAGTCTTTACGATCAAAGTTTGCAGGAAGAAGCGAGCCCAGTACACTAGCTCTGCTGACAGTAAGAGGTCGACGAGCCCACCAGACATGCAGGCGGTTTACAGGAGGATGGAGCCCTGCTCCCCCCTCTCTTTGGCACTCGATTCCAAGTTCCTCGACGGGACAATCTTCCTCCAGATAGACTCTTGGTCGTCCATATTCATCATGGGGAATGTCAGTCATCGTGTATCACCCCCCAGCAGCACCCGCAGGGCAACCAGGGCATTGGTGGCCTGTGCGCCATTATTTCTCGAGATTTTGGCATGCCAGTACAGGGCTTCTTCCCGGCTCATTTCCTGTATCCCATATAAAATGTCCTCCAGCCGGGTGCGTTTACGGAGCCCCTGCATACTCCGAAATGCTAGGTCAAGCTTTATGCCATCTTCCTCAGATAGACGGAAGGGCACCCTCCGTGTTCGCTTCAGATCCGAATACTTGTAGCCATTTGCCTCCAGCGCCCGACGGATATTGATAGCTGCCAGTTCCAGATACCAGCCCTGGACGCTAGAGAGAGGTTTTGATCTTCTCCCCTTTTTGGGCCGGGTGTCTGTTGGTGGTGGCTCAAATAACTCCAGCTTGTAGCCGCCAGAGGATGTGGGCACCACTTTTAGTTCAAAGGAATATTTCCTCATGTGTCCTCCTCCCTGGGGGCTACCGTCACCGAATAGAGCGAGTCGCCGGTAAACTGGGCCACCTTGTCTCGCAGAATAGCGATGAGATCCTTCCGTGCAATGCCCTCCCTCCACACAAAGGTGACCAGGAGATTGCAGCTGCTAAACTGTTCCTTAGATGCATAATTCATCAGCAGGGGTTTCACCGTCTTGAAACCGGTGTCGTCTCCCCGGTACTTCACCTGCATAAAATTGCCATCACGATGTTCCTCATTTAGGGTAGCCGCAATATCGTAGCGTACCTGGGCGCCCTGGAACTGTGGAAGTGCTAGTAGGAGACGAGAGAGGTCATCCCTCCCCTTTGCCCTTATTTCAATTCGGTCGACAACCTCGACCTGGTTGTCCTCCAAGAGGGGTACCAGTTCCCCCACGATACCGGGCAGTGTTTTATCAACTATCGGGGGGATAGTCGTGGGTCCATGGACTCCGCCACACACCGCGATGGGTTTGCCGCACACCGGACATATTCTATCTTTTTGACAGATGCATTCATCAAGGGTTTTCCCACAGTGAGGACACACCTGTTGGCCACACTGGCACTCCGTCTTCTTTTTGCCACACTTGTCGCAATAAAACTGGGAAACCACATCACGAGCAGACGCCGTCCCCATCAGTATGATCTGGGTCTGAGGGGTAAAGGCCCCGGAAAACACCGACGCATTGCCCTTATCATACAACTGGCCGTCTCGCACCACCATCCAGTGACCGGATTTTACTCCCTCCTGCTGCGTCCTCAGGATCAGGTCCTCCGACATGATGAGGCGGGCATCCGGGTTTTTATAAAAAAGCTTTTTGAACTCATCGCCCGTCACCGACTCCGTCTTTTTCGGCCAAAACTTCTCAATCACCAGCTCTGCCGCCCAGGGCTTGTCATCCGCGGTTCGCACCGCCTCATGTTCTTTCAAGAACTCCAAGATAGTTTCTTCCTGGGACTTGTTGGTTCGCACCCATTCCTCCACCTTGGTGTCCTGCATCCGGGCAGAGATTTTCCGCATGGGCCGCTTCGCCTGCACATCATCAATACTCTTCTGCGTAGTCGGCAAAAAATAATGCTTAAACACCAGAATAACCGCCACCTTAAAAAACAACTCTGCCTCCTGCCGCTTCTCCTTCAACTTATCCCGCTGATTTTTAGACAACGCCTGCAAACTAGGCGCCCCCTCCTCTATGTCATCACACAGCTTCTGCAGGGCAAGATACTCCCGTGCCCTCACCTCCATTTTATCCCTCTCCTCACTGTCTGCCACCAAAAATAGGACATTGTTGGCAAAGGTCCGCGGCTTCCCCTGCGTTCCAGCCTCATGAAACAGTCTCTCCACCAGGTCCGGGATCTTGGTGGTACCACCCGTGGTAAAACATTCATTAAAATGGGGAATAACCAGTTTCGGTTTCCCCGTGTCATCGGGCACATCTGCAGGACTATTGGCAAAAAGCCGTGGATCAAAATATTTCCGCCCCCCAAAGATGGTTTCAATTCTCTTTTCACATTCCCGCAACACATGCGTCCCCTCAACAGTGGTCTTCACCTCCTCGATGATCTTGTTCAAACCAGGCTCATTGCTAAACGCATACATGGACCCATGTTTAACCAAGTAGAAACACTTGTCCTCCACATCCCGGAGGGCATTCTCAACAGTCTTCGGATCAAGACCAGGCACATGCAGCGCCAACTGGATCTCAGCTTCAGTGGCCCCCCGTCGCACATCTGCACTCACAATCACGCCCGTCAAGCTATGGAGAAACACCGTGGTACAAATCCGTGTCCCCAGTGGTTCAGAAAAATTTTGATCAATCACCGTTGCCCGTGGAGTCCCACGGTTGTCAGCAATATCAGCCGTGATAGCAGCCATGTATTCTCCCCGGTCCAGACGAGAAATCAACTCATTGGTAAAGGCTGCCTCAGCAAAATCAATATGGTAGGGATGAATCAGGGGCGCATCAATGTCGTGATCCCACATATATTTTATCACTAATCCTAGGAGTCGAAGCACCCCCCGTGTTTGATTAAAATTACTAATGCTAGTGGTTTTAGTGCGTAATATCTGAATGAACTCCGGATGAAAGGGATAGGCCTCCTGGAAAAACGTGTAGTATTTTGCCTCTGTCGCATACTTGGGCATATATTCCTTGACCCCATCACTATTGAGGCTGTTATGGTAGGCTTTACAGACCTCCAAGGCCGCCGTTCGGTTATATGACTTAAATAGGCGTTTACGCATGATAGCAGGAAATTCCTCTCCCTTGGTGGGTGTAAGATTGATACCGATGCGTGACAAGACTCTGTCTGCCTCCTGAATGGCCGCAGCGGCTTTCGCCTTCCTCACATCATCACCGAGTATTTCTGCCAACTCCTGGGTTCTTTCACCGAAGACATCCGTCTTACTCAGGCTGGTTATAACAAGACTAACATTATCCATAGCGTCGGCTACTTGGGTCAGAGTTTGCAGAAAAACCTTTGTTTGTTCCGCCAGCGTGGATTTTTTTACAGGGATGCCACTAGCTAGGGCAAGATAAAGCGCTATTTCGTCGATGAGAATAAGACATTTTTCATCTCCAAAGAGCTGCCGGAGCTGTGTTTCATTGGGGGAGGTTTGAGTTTCATCGTTTTTCTTTACAAGCTTGTAACCCTCCTCACCTTTTAGCTGCCGTGCAAGATCACCCCAAAGCGTGGTTTGGATATCAGTTCCGACAATAGCTGCCACATTGACAGGGTCAAAGGTTAAATCCTTCACAAAGGGATTTTTTTTGATAACACTGGAACCATGCTTTGCTAGATGATACAGGGCAATAAGCACATGTGTTTTACCCCCTCCCAAACTGGTTTCCAGCTTAATCACGGGAGTGCCCGTACCCTGCTGAGATAAACGTGAAAAAACCTGCTGAATGGTTCCCAATAAACCCTCGGTGGGATACGTATTTTCAAAAAACATAACGGGGTTCTTGTATACTTCAGGCCCCTCATTATGAACAACCTGACTCAAATTGGCGGTAAACCGGTCACCCGTCCCCTTCAAAACATCATCTCGTGGCTCACAAATGTCTCTAACCGATGGCAGGTTTTCACTCATATTGTTCCCTCAATCGGACAGCTCTGTGTTAAATTGGTTAATGTTATATAGAATTTTTGTCTCCAGAACCATAAGATTAAAAAAAGCAAAACGACAACAAAAATTTTATAAGTGTTTTGTTAAATGTCTCCCTATGGCCAGGAACATAGACGCAACTGAATCCGATACTTTCCTGAATATTGCTGTCCATGAATACAAAAACGTTCGGGGGACCCCTGCGTGGGATGAACAATACAAATGGGACATTCTCACGGAATTGAACAATACCTTGTCGCTACAGGATATCAATACAGAAAACGTCCTTCAGCAGGTAGAAATACTGCAGCAGCGTAACCCCTCGCGGGGATCCTTTGTCCATTGGTCAGACCTAGATGGCTTACATAAGGCAGCTCAAAAACATCCAGAAGAGGTGGTGAAATTTTTCCATGTGCTCACCGATGAAACTAAATCCTTGGCAGCCAGGATTGATGAAGCTCGAGAAACCCTAAAACCACTGGTGGATAGTAATTTCGGCACACCCTTTATGGGATATCTCCTTGCAGCCCATGATAGACACCGGTACCCCCTCTACAAAGATGAAATATTCCGCCATTTCTATGATGCCCTGGATCTCGAGTGGGGTTTTGGCAACGAGATTGGAAGTAAATATGCTGCCTATGTGGAACTGTGTGAACAACTCGCCACCCATCTCCAGAACAAGGAGGTGATTGATTCGGCTGACGTGATGGATGGACAGGACCTGTTGTATACGATTGCAAGAATAGAACCGTTGAGATACAAAATCTATGTCCGCCACCTCTCTGATTTTGCTCAGCGCCTCAAAAAATATGAAAACGACACCAATGAATTTTTGAGGGTTATTTCACAAATGGATAGAAAGTATTTAGACGATATGGAACGCAAATACCGTGGCAGCGACAAAATCAACAATATCCGGCATCAGGTCCTTAAAAAAATCTTAGCACGTCAACCCCTAACAACCCATAATCTACAATCATTGATGGAGAAAGAAAATGCAAAATACCATGAAAATATTCTAGTGAGCTGGAATGAATTTCGAATCCTATTCCAAATCTATTTCAACTATTATAAGAACCAGATCAACTACCTGCTGAGCGCTCTGCATGCATTTCTACGCACGCACAAAGCCTTTGCAGATACACAATTTGAAGAGAAAAAAACAGTGAATGATTTTTCCTGGAACCAGAACTTTGGCACCACGTCTTGCTGGATCGCATTATACCCAGCCACAAAAAACAGTCATAAAGATGCAGCCCAACTCTTCTTTGGAATCTATGATGACGGCTTGAAATATGGCCTCCGTATTGGCGATAATTTATCCAGTGACAAATACAACAACGACCTGAATAGTGTTCCCAATGCTGAGAGTTTTCAATTGGGGGCATTGCTGCAAAAGTTTGAATCTGTGTATCCAGCATTCAAAGAAATAAATGCCGTCTCCCATCGCTATTGGAAGATCGCGCCGGGTGAAAATGCCTGGAACTGGGAGGCCTGCCGGGATGGAGGATATATTGCCATTGGATGGGACAAAACGGGGGATCTCTCCAGCATAAATCGAGAGGAATTCGATGAACGCCGCGATAGTCTAGTTGCCTCAGTGGAAGACTATACCACTGAGGGTATGGAACAACTCTGGAAATTTGCGAAAGAAATCAAACCAGGTGATTACATCGTGGCTAATCAGGGAACAACACGGGTGCTAGGTATTGGTCAAGTCGCAGGGAACTATTATTTCGTGGACAATACACCCCATGGCCACCGGTATCCCGTAGAATGGATAGATACGACATCAAAGGAAGTGAATGAGCCAGGTTGGCGACGGACCCTTATCGAACTAAATGAACAACAATTCGAAGAAATCGCTCGGAGACAGCTCGCAGAACCATTTGCCAACATTTTCAGAAACAGACAGGATGCCGAACTCGCTTTTGACCTGCTGGAGAAAACATTTAACGTGTTGGGAATCACGCAGCAGGATGATGATCGGTTCGCTGTTACCATTACAAAAAACAAACAGATACTTCGTCTCAATTATGGCAACTGGGCCGTCCTCCACTTTTACAACAAGGGAAAAAATGATTATCGTGTCGGTATGGCTCTGAGGGATGAGACCGATCCAGACTTAATTCTAAAACAATGGGATTTCTTCGCCGATTCTGATGCCAGGTTGACAGAACTTCCATTCTCAGTTCTACCGTTGAATGAAGAACTGTGGGAAATCTTTGAACAGTCGCTAAACTACATTGCAGAACGGTTTACAGACTGGAAATCAAGTCCTTATCGGAAATACAACCAACCAGAAATCGTCGAAGCAATTTTTGATAAAAACAAACGCCCAGAACTCTTAACCCTGGGGATGAAAAATCAGCAATCACTTTACCCCGGAGATGATGGAGAAGCCACGACAAGTATTCCATACACAAATCCTAAATATCCTCTTACAGAGTGTTCACAGAATACGGGGATACCGACGTCTCTTCTAAAAAAATATATTCGTGCCATTGAGCGTAAAAAACAGGCGATTTTATATGGGCCGCCGGGGACCTCTAAAACATTTCTGGCACAGCACCTGGCACGACACCTGATCGGCGGCCAGGATGGGTTTATGGACATCATTCAGTTTCATCCAGCCTATGCCTACGAGGACTTCATTCAGGGGCTACGGCCACAAAAAATAAAAAATGGTCAACTTGAATATAATCTGGTCGCTGGTCGTTTCTTGGATTTTGTCAACAAGGCTCAACAACGTGAAGGAATTTGTGTATTGATTATCGATGAAATCAATCGGGCAAATTTATCCAGGGTGTTTGGCGAATTGATGTATCTGCTGGAATATAGAAACGAAAACATCCCTCTGGCCGCCGGAGCTACGCTGAGTATACCCGACAATGTGAGAATCATTGGAACTATGAACACCGCTGATCGGTCCATAGCCCTGGTGGACCATGCCCTGCGTCGACGTTTTGCCTTCATCGCGTTGTATCCCAACTATGATATCATTGTAGATTATCATAACAAACATTCCACGGGATTTCAGGTCAGCAGACTGATAAATCTACTAAAACGATTAAACACCCAAATTGCGGATCGTCATTATGAGATCGGTCAAACTTTTTTCCTCCGGGAAAACCTGGAAGATGAACTGGAAGATATCTGGCACATGGAAATCGAGCCCTATCTCGAGGAATACTTTTTTGACCAACCAGACAAAGTGGAATCGTTCCGTTGGGAGAAAATAAAACAGGAAATCTTTCCCGAACTAGAATGACCATACAACCTGCTATCACCCTTATTGAATATGTACCAAAGCTCATAGACAAAAATGAGATTCAGTCCGACATGGGAGAGATGATATGGCGAAACTACCGCAATCAACTCCAAATCGAGTTTCCTTCACCAAAAACCAACCAGCAATGGGAGATCACCTCACTAGGCTGGGTAGGCTACATCCCTCTCACCAAGGAATGGGGGATACAACTACAGCCCAAAGTCGATCTCGACAACATCTTCAGGATGCTGGAGTACGCCTACGACCTGGAAAGCTTCAAGTTTTATGAGGGCCTCACCCATTGCAGCTCATTAGACGAATTCTATGACCGGTTAGCAAAAATACTTGCCCGCCGCATCCTTGACCGGGCACGCAAAGGCTTCTATCGCTCTTATGTCATAGAACAAGAACAACTACCCTACATCAGAGGGCGGATAGATCTCCAGCACATGATTCATCGCCCAAACAACATACGACTCCAATGCCAGTATGAGGACCACACCGCAGATATCGAAGAAAACCAAATACTGGCATGGACCCTGCAACAAATAACCAAAAGCGGTATGTGCCAGCCACAAACACTACCATTGATCCGCCAAGCATACCGAACACTCAAAACAACCGTCACCATAAAGCCCTTCCGACCCCGAGACTGCCTGGGACGACTCTACAACCGACTCAACGATGACTACCAGCCACTCCATGCCCTCTGTCGCTTCTTCTTAGAACATAGCGGCCCCAGCCATAAAATAGGTGATCGAACCATGCTGCCTTTTCTAGTCAACATGGAACGACTCTACGAACTCTTTGTCGCCAGATGGCTAAAGATGCATCTCTCTGACCATTTATCGCTGAGAATCCAGGAAAAAATCGATGTAGGAAAAAACAATATGTTGTCCTTCAGCATCGACCTAGTCATCAATGAAACCCATTCCAACAGGACCCTATGTGTGCTTGATACAAAATACAAAATCCCCGATAAACCATCAAACACCGATATTTCCCAGGCAGTCACATACGCTAAACTAAAAGAATGCACCACAGCCATTCTCATCTACCCCCAACATCTCTCAGACCCCCTAGACGAATATATAGGGGATATTCGGATAAAAAGCATGACCTTTGGATTGGGAGGAGACCTCGAAAACCAAGGACAAACTTTTCTCCACAAATTAGAACATATCATTACGCCTTAGTCACCCAATTTGGTTCTGTCCGTAGTTTCGGGTGATGAAATCCCCCTGTCGGATTAACGGGTGATCGAATACAGTATTGGCAATTTTGCACGATTTGGATGGAATTAAAATAATTTAACAATTGTTATACATTCTAGAACATGTCGAAAAACAGGTTACATTTTAAAATCCGCTTCTAGTTATGTGAAGAAAGCCGATCTGCTTCTTAATGGTCAGCCACCTAATAGTCCCCCGGGAAATTCTTTAACTATAAATTCTCGAAAACTTTTTTTGAATTTATGGAAATTTTCTTCCTCATCAAACCACTTTCGGTGTAGCCTGTTTTCTGCCTCTATAACTGGCCTCCAGGTTTCCCACGTTTGTTTGTCACAGCATCTATCATAAATTGTCTCACAGATGTTCCACGAGATAAATGCAAAGGTGTTGTATCTGGACAATTCATCCTCATTATCAAATTTGTTTTTATAATCGGTTGTAAAATTGGGATTTGTCAATTTTGGAAATTGTGTACCAAGTTTTAGCAGTTCTAGATATAAATAATCTAAATCAGCATAAGATACTGAACTTCTTGTTTTAATATAAGCATACAATGAAAAAATGAGGGCAGAAATTGATGCCAAACCAA